>NZ_RCNX01000038.1:0-57200 GCF_004307595.1 Pseudomonas sp. Sample_23 | reverse complement strand
AACCGCCGACATTCTGCTTGTAAGGCAGACGCTCTCCCAGCTGAGCTAATCACCCGTTTGCATCTCCGAGGCCGCGAAATTTACGCAGGTGGCGAAGCTAAGTCAATAGCAGGATTGGAGTTTTTCTGAAAAAGACGAAATTGCTTCATTCCTGAAGAAGCCATCGACCGATGGACCGCATTCGCGAGCAGGCTCGCTCCCACAGGACGCGGCTTCGCTTGTTATTCCGTGTAGATCATCTTCTTGGTCATGCCGCCATCGACGACAAATTCCTGGCCGGTGACAAATCCGGCATTCCTCGACAGCAACCACGCCACCATCGCCGCCACGTCCTCGACAGTCCCTACCCTGCCCGCCGGATGCTGAGCATGATCGGCATCGGCCAAAGGTTCGGCGCGACGCACCGAGGGATCACGGGCATCAATCCAGCCCGGACTGACTGCGTTCACGCGGATTTCCGGTCCAAGGCTGATTGCCAGCGCATGGGTCAGCGCCAACAGCCCGCCCTTGCTCGCAGCGTAGGCCTCGGAGTCCGCCTCCGACTGTCGCGCGCGGGTCGAGGCCAGATTGACGATCGAACCGTTGTGCGCACGCAGATACGGCGCACAGTGCTTGGCCAGCAACATCGGCCCGCTCAAATTCACCGCCAGCACCCGATTCCAATACGCCAGATCGAGGCTCTCCAGGGTGATGTTGTGCGGATCGGCGACCGCCGCGTTGCAGACCAATGCATCAAGGCGACCAAACTGCCCCAATACCTCGGCCACGCCCAGCGCGACCTGATTTTCGTCGGCGACGTCCATGGCGATGAACCAGGCGTTCTCGCCCAGCACCTTCGCCACTTTCGAACCACGCACCCGATCAAGATCGGTCAGCACCACCTGCCAGCCTTCGCTGATCAGCCAAGCGGCGATTCCGAGGCCAATACCGCGCGCAGCCCCGGTGACCAGCGCCACGCGGCCATGGGTGTTGGCCGCGGGTGTGGACAACTCGATCACAATGCCGCCAGACCGCGCGCCAGATCAGCTTGCAGGTCAGCCACGTCTTCCAGACCGACCGCAACGCGGATCAGACTGTCACGAATGCCTGCCGCTTCACGCTCCTGTGGCGCCAGACGGCCGTGGGAGGTGGTGCTTGGATGGGTGATCGTGGTTTTGCTGTCGCCGAGGTTGGCGGTGATCGAAATCAACCGCGTGGCATCGATAAAGCGCCAGGCGCCTTCTTTGCCGCCCTTGACCTCAAAGCTGACAACCGCACCGAAGCCCTTCTGCTGGCGCTGGGCCAGCTCGTGCTGCGGATGGCTCTTCAGACCGGCGTAATGGACCTTCTCGATGCCGTCCTGCTGCTCCAGCCATTCGGCCAGCGCCTGAGCGTTGGCGCAATGCGCTTTCATGCGCAGGTTGAGGGTCTCGAGGCCTTTGAGGAAGATCCACGCGTTGAACGGGCTGAGGGTCGGCCCGGCGGTCCGCAGGAAACCCACCACTTCTTTCATCTGCTCACCGCGACCGGCGACAACGCCGCCCATGCAGCGGCCCTGACCGTCGATGAACTTGGTCGCCGAGTGCACGACAATATCCGCGCCGAGCTTCAGCGGCTGCTGCAACGCCGGGGTGCAGAAGCAGTTGTCGACCACCAGCTGCGCGCCCTTGGCATGCGCGATTTCTGCCAGGGCGGCGATATCCACCAGCTCGGCCAACGGGTTGGACGGCGACTCGACAAAGAGCAGTTTGGTGTTGGACTTGATCGCCGCATCCCAGGCCGACAGATCGGCCAGCGGTACGTAATCGACTTCGACACCGAAGCGCTTGAAATACTTCTCGAAGAGGCTGATGGTCGAGCCGAACACGCTACGCGACACCAGCACGTGATCGCCAGCACTGCACAGGCTCATTACAACCGCCATGATCGCGGCCATGCCGGTGGCCGTGGCGACGGCCTGCTCGGCGCCTTCCAGCGCGGCGATGCGCTCTTCGAATGCGCGCACGGTCGGGTTGGTGTAACGCGAATAGACGTTGCCCGGCAATTCGCCGGCAAAGCGCGCCGCTGCATCGGCAGCGGTGCGGAACACGTAACTGGAGGTGAAGAACATCGGGTCACCGTGTTCGCCTTCCGGCGTGCGGTGCTGACCGGCACGGACGGCCAGGGTATCGAACGCTACGCCTTCGAGGTCGCTGTCCAGCCGACCGGCATCCCATTCCTGACTCATGCTGTCTCTCCTTTGTTCACGAACAATAAATATCAGATACAAAACCGGCCCCTCAGGGCCGGTGGAAACTCAGTTGTTGTACAGATCGATAATCGCACTGACTGCCTGGGTCTTGACCTTCGAGGCATCGTTGCGCGCCTGTTCGATCTTGTTCAGGTAAGCCTCGTCGACGTCACCGGTCACGTACTTGCCGTCGAACACTGCGCAATCGAAGTGCTCGATCTTGATCTTGCCGCCACCGACCGCTTCGATCAAGTCAGGCAAGTCCTGATAGATCAGCCAGTCAGCGCCGATCAGATCGGCCACGTCCTGAGTCGAACGGTTGTGCGCGATCAGTTCGTGAGCGCTCGGCATGTCGATACCGTAGACGTTCGGGAAGCGCACCGCAGGCGCCGCCGAGCAGAAGTAGACGTTTTTCGCGCCGGCTTCGCGGGCCATCTGGATGATCTGCTTGCAAGTGGTGCCGCGCACGATCGAGTCATCGACCAGCATGACGTTCTTGCCGCGGAATTCCAGCTCGATGGCGTTGAGCTTCTGGCGTACCGACTTCTTGCGCGCAGCCTGGCCCGGCATGATGAAGGTGCGACCGATGTAACGGTTCTTGACGAAGCCTTCGCGGAATTTCACGCCCAGGTGATTGGCCAGTTCCAGCGCAGCGGTACGGCTGGTGTCCGGAATCGGGATGACCACGTCGATGTCGTGCTCAGGACGCTCACGCAGGATTTTCTCGGCGAGTTTCTCGCCCATGCGCAGACGTGCTTTGTACACCGACACGCCGTCGATGATCGAATCCGGACGCGCCAGGTAGACGTGTTCGAAGATGCACGGGGTCAGGGACGGGTTGGTTGCGCACTGACGGGTGTGCAGCTTGCCATCTTCGGTGATGTATACCGCTTCGCCCGGCGCGAGGTCGCGAATCAGGGTGAAACCGAGCACGTCCAGGGAAACGCTTTCCGAGGCGATCATGTACTCGACGCCTTCGTCAGTGTGACGCTGGCCGAACACGATCGGGCGAATGCCGTGCGGGTCGCGGAAACCAACGATGCCGTAACCGGTGACCATCGCCACCACGGCGTAACCACCCACGCAGCGGTTGTGCACATCGGTCACAGCGGCGAACACGTCTTCTTCGGTCGGCTGCAGCTTGCCGCGCTGGGCCAGCTCGTGGGCGAACACGTTGAGCAGCACTTCCGAGTCGGAACTGGTGTTGACGTGACGCAGATCGGATTCGTAGATCTCTTTGGCCAACTGTTCAACGTTGGTCAGGTTACCGTTGTGCGCCAGGGTGATGCCATACGGCGAGTTGACGTAGAACGGCTGGGCTTCGGCCGACGTCGAGCTGCCGGCAGTCGGGTAACGGACGTGGCCGATACCCATGTGGCCGACCAGACGCTGCATGTGACGCTGCTGGAACACGTCACGCACCAGGCCATTATCCTTGCGCAGGAACAACCGGCCATCATGGCTGGTCACGATACCGGCAGCGTCCTGGCCGCGGTGCTGGAGCACGGTTAGCGCGTCATACAGCGCCTGATTGACGTTCGACTTACCGACGATACCGACGATGCCACACATGCGACGCAACCCCTACTTAATGGATCTGAACTGAACAGCACTCACTGAGGCGTTTTCGCCGTCGGCAAGAGCTGCTCCTTGAACGGAATCTCAGCGGGTACGCTGATTCCGCTGGCAAGCCACTGACTGCTCCACCCGAGTATCAGGTTTTTGGACCAGTCGGCGACCAATAGAAACTTGGGCACGAGCTGTGATTCTTTCCACCACCCGTCCTGCTGTACCGGCCCCAGGCTCAACAGCCCGACCGCCACGACCACCAGCAACACGCCACGCGCTGCGCCGAAGGCCATGCCGAGGAATCGATCGGTCCCGGACAACCCGGTGACGCGAACCAACTCGCCGATAAGATAATTGATCATTGCGCCCACGATCAGTGTGGCGACAAACATGATGGCACAGCCCGCAATCACGCGAGCCGATGGGGTTTCGATGTATCCGGCGAGGTACTCGGACAGTGAGCCACCAAACATCCAGGCAACCGCTCCTGCGATGATCCAGGTCAGCAGCGATAACGCTTCCTTTACGAAGCCGCGGCTCAGACTGATCAATGCGGAGATGGCGATGATTGCAACGATCGCCCAGTCAACCCAGGTAAATGGCACAGTGCAGCCTACAGACGGATAAGGCGGCGCATTTTAGCAGAGCGCATGGCTGTCGGTAAGCTGCGATTGTCAGTGCTTTTCAATCGAGGTGATAGATTTCAGCCACGTTCAGGCTGAAAACGGACAACGAAGCCCTTGAGGTTCTGTTGACGGCTCAGCAGATCACGCAGACGGTCGGCTTCGGCACGCTCGATCAGCGGACCGACGAACACCCGATTCTTGCCATCGGCCGAACGAATGTAGGCGTTATAACCCTGGCTGCGCAGGTTCTTCTGCAGACTCTCGGCGCTGGCGCGGCTCGACAGGCTGGCAAGTTGCACCGACCAACTCACCGACAGACCGTTGGCATCGACGCGGCTCTGCGTGGTGTCAGGCTTGCTGGTTGCCGAGGTGATTGGCTGAGCCGGCGCCGGAATCGGCTTGGCCACCGGTGGCGGCGTTGCCGGGCGGGCTATCTGCGCAGGGATGGTCGGTGCTGGCGCAGCCGGAGCAGCCGAAGCAGCCGAAGCAGCCGGGGCCGCAGGCACCGCTTCTTCAGCGACCTCTTCGTCCGTTGGCACCGGCTCTTGTGGCAAAGCCTGGGGCTCAGGCACGGCGACCGGTTCCATTTGCACCTGCGGCATTGCCGAAGGCTGAGGCGCAGCCGGGGCCTCGACGGTCACCTGACGCTGCTCGTCCTGACGGGAAAACAGCATCGGCAGGAAGATCACCGCCAGCGCCACCAGCACCAGCGCGCCAACCATGCGCTGCTTGTACGCTTTATCCAGCAAAGCCATTTGCCGCTTCCTCCGTGGAGCGCCGGGCCAGCCATTCAAGGGCCTCGGCGACACAATAAAATGATCCGAACAACAGAATCTCGTCGTCGCTGGTTGCCTCAGCGCACTGCCCTTCCAGAGCGGCCGCAACGCTGGCATAGGACGTAACCGAAGCACCAAGGTTCTGCAGCGCTGCCTCAAGCTCAGCTACGGGACGCGCACGCGGCGAATCCAGCGGCGCGACAGCCCAATGCGCGACACTAGCATTCAATTCGCCAACAACACCATCGAGATCCTTGTCCGCCAGCAACCCGAACACCGCCAGACGCTTGCCAACCGGCGGCCGCGCAGCCAGACGTCGCGCGAGATATTCAGCGGCATGCGGATTGTGACCGACATCCAGCAACAGGTTCAGGCGCTTGCCGTTCCATTCGAACGAACGACGATCGAGGCGCCCGACCACGCGCGTCGCCTGCAAGGCCGCGACAATCTGTTCGGCATTCCACGGCAAACCTGTCAGCAGATAGGCTTGCAGCGCCAGCGCGGCGTTTTCCATCGGCAGATCAAGCAGTGGCAAATCACGCAATTCGACCGCTTGGCCCTGCGCGTCGGTACCGCGCCACTGCCAGTGCTGCTCAGTGATGCCGAGATCGAAATCGCGACCACGCAGAAAAAACGGGCAAGCCAGTTCGCGTGCCTTGTCGAGCAGCGGTTGCGGAGGATTCAGGTCGCCACACAGAGCAGGCTTGCCCTGGCGGAAGATTCCGGCCTTCTCGAAGGCTACGGATTCGCGGGTATTGCCCAGATAATCGGCGTGATCGACGCCGATGCTGGTGACCAGCGCGATGTCGGCATCCACCACATTGACGGTATCCAGACGCCCGCCCAACCCCACTTCTAGCACCACAGCATCAAGCGCGGACTGTTGGAACAGCCAGAACGCCGCCAGGGTGCCCATTTCGAAGTAAGTCAGGGAAGTGTCGCCGCGGCCCGCCTCGACCGCAGCAAAGGCTTCGCACAGCTGGACGTCAGTGGCTTCGACGCCATTGAGCTGCACCCGCTCGTTGTAACGCAACAGGTGCGGAGAATTGTAGACGCCAACGCTCAGGCCCTGCGCACGCAGCAACGAAGCCACGAACGCGCAGGTCGAACCCTTGCCGTTGGTGCCGGTGACCGTGATCACACGAGGCGCCGGCTGGCCCAGCCCCATGCGGGACGCTACCTGTTGCGAACGCTCCAGGCCCATGTCGATGGCCGACGGATGCAACTGCTCGAGGTAGGCGAGCCATTCACCAAGGGTGCGCTGGGTCATACGTTGGCAGGCACCGGCGGAACCACGATCGGCTCGATCGGCGCGGCGACGAACTTCGGCGTCGGCTTGCCAGTCATCTGTGCCAGCAGGTTACCCAGACGTGGGCGCAGTTCCTGACGGTGGATGATCATGTCGATGGCGCCGTGTTCCAGCAGAAACTCGCTGCGCTGGAAGCCTTCCGGCAGTTTTTCGCGCACGGTCTGCTCGATTACCCGCGGACCGGCGAAGCCGATCAGGGCTTTCGGTTCGCCAACGATGACGTCACCGAGCATCGCCAGACTGGCGGAAACGCCGCCGTAGACCGGGTCGGTCAGTACGGAGATGAACGGAATGCCTTCTTCACGCAGGCGCGCCAGCACGGCCGAGGTCTTGGCCATCTGCATCAGCGAGATCAGCGCTTCCTGCATGCGCGCGCCACCGGAAGCGGCGAAGCAGATCATCGGGCAGCGGTTTTCCAGTGCGTAGTTGGCAGCGCGAACGAAGCGCTCACCGACGATGGCGCCCATGGAACCGCCCATGAAGTTGAATTCGAATGCCGAAACCACTACCGGCATGCCCAGCAGGGTACCGCTGACCGAGATCAGCGCATCTTTCTCGCCGGTCTGCTTCTGCGCAGCGACCAGGCGGTCCTTGTACTTCTTGCCGTCGCGGAATTTCAGACGGTCAACCGGCTCCAGGTCAGCACCCAGTTCGTTGCGGCCTTCCGGATCGAGGAAGATGTCGATACGCGCACGTGCGCCGATGCGCATGTGGTGGTTGCACTTGGGGCAAACGTCCAGGGTCTTTTCCAGCTCCGGACGGTACAACACCGCCTCACAGGACGGGCATTTGTGCCACAGACCTTCAGGCACCGAGCTCTTCTTGACCTCCGAGCGCATGATCGAAGGGATCAGTTTGTCTACTAACCAGTTGCTCATGCTTTCTTTCTCCAGTACCGGCGGCCCGAACGCTCTGGTTCGCAGCCCCGCGTATGCCCTTGAGCTAAATTCATGTGTGTGGCGATGGTTGATGAACAGTCGCGGTCAGCGCGAAACATGACCTGCGTACGATTCAGGAACCCTCAGCCGCGCCTGCTTTGTGCAAGTGCATTGATGGACGGCGGCAGACTGCCAGCCGTCACATCGACGATGTATTGCCGCGCACCGCGTTGATGAATGCGCGAATCCTGTGGTGATCCTTGATGCCTTTGCTCGCTTCTACCCCGCCGCTGACATCCACCGCGTAGGGCTTGACCCGCGCTACCGCATCAGCAACGTTCTCCGGCGTCAGGCCACCGGCCAGAATCAGCGGCTTGCTCAGGTGTTGCGGAATCAGTGACCAGTCAAACGCCTCGCCGGTTCCGCCAGGCACCCCTTCGACATAGGTGTCGAGCAGTACGCCACTGGCGCCGGGGAAGGCATCGCAGGCAGCGGCAATGTCATCGCCAGCCTTGACCCGCAGCGCCTTGATGTACGGACGATGCCAGCCTTCGCACTCCTCCGCGCTTTCGTCGCCATGGAATTGCAGCAGATCAAGCGGCACCGCATCGAGGATTTCTCCCAGCTCGCAACGACTGGCGTTGACGAACAGCCCCACGGTGGTGACGAACGGCGGCAACGCCTTGATGATCGCCCTTGCCTGCTGCACATTCACTGCACGCGGGCTCTTGGCGTAAAACACCAGACCAATCGCATCGGCGCCGGCTTCGACGGCGGCCAGCGCATCTTCGATGCGGGTAATGCCGCAGATCTTGCTGCGAACAGCTGACATGTCAGGAAAACCTCAAGGCAAAATCCGAAAACGTCCCGGATGGTAACAAAAGCGTCCGAGGGCGTCAGCCGTCAAGTTCGGAGAAACCCGTAAGGAAATGTGGCCCGATAAAGCGCTCGGGTAACGGGAATTCGTCGTGGTACTCGACCTGCACCAGATACAGCCCGTACGGATGCGCCGTCACCCCGCCGGAGCGACGCTCGCGACTCTCCAGCACTTCTTTCATCCACTCCACCGGGCGCTCACCGGCACCGATGGTCATCAGCACACCGGCAATATTGCGCACCATGTGATGCAGGAAGGCATTGGCACGAATGTCGAGCACGATCATCTTGCCGTGTCGGGTCACGCGCAGGTGATGCATCTTCTTGATCGGCGACTTTGCCTGGCACTGACCGGCCCGGAACGCGCTGAAGTCGTGGGTACCGATCAGGTACTGCGCGGCCTCGGCCATGCGCTCGGCGTCGAGCGGGCGGTGATTCCAGGTGATTTCTTCGTTGAGGTGCGCCGGGCGAATCTGATCGTTGTAGATCACATAGCGATAACGCCGGGCAATGGCCTTGAAGCGCGCATGAAAATGCGCCGGCATGACCCTGGCCCAACTGACGCTGATGTCGTGAGGCAGATTGATGTTGGCGCCCATGACCCAGGCTTTCAGCGAGCGATCAACCTGGGTGTCAAAGTGCACGACTTGGCCGCAGGCATGCACGCCGGCATCGGTACGCCCGGCGCATTGCAGGGAGACCGGCGAATTGGCGACTTTCGACAGAGCTTTTTCAAGCTCTTCCTGCACAGTCGCCACTCCGGTCAGCTGCCGTTGCCAGCCGCTGTAGCGCGAGCCTTTGTACTCAACGCCCAGTGCGACGCGGTAAAAGCCGTCGGGCGCCATTTCGGCGACCGGGTTATCTATATTTGCCAAGGTGGGACAGCCTGCTGATTTTGCAAAGGCGGGCATTATAAGGCGGTGGGCCGGGGATGCCAGAGTTCTCTATCGGCAGTACCGCCGCCTTCGCGAGCAGGCTCGCTCCCACATTTGCAATGCATCCCCCTGTGGGAGCGAGCCTGCTCGCGAAAGCAATCGTTCAGACACCGCCGAATCCGGCACCAACAAAAACGGCAGCCCCACCGGGCTGCCGCTTGTTGTTTACCGCTGAACTTACACCAGGTTGGAAAGCATTTCCTTGGCCTCGCCACGCTGCTTCTCGTCACCCTCGGTCAACACTTCGTTGAGGATGTCGCGCGCACCATCGGCGTCGCCCATGTCGATGTAGGCCTGGGCCAGATCGAGTTTGGTCGCCGCTTCGTCGGTGCCGGCGAGGAAGTCGAAATCGTCTTCGCCCAGATCGTCACCCATCGCCGCGTCCGCTTCGGTGAAGCTCGGCTCGGCCATGCTTTGCGACAGGCGATCCAGCTCGGCATTGACGTCGTCCAGCTCGGCCGAGAAGGCATCCGGCTCAGCAGCCGGGTTGCTGTCCATTTCGTCCGCCAGCGACAGGTCGAAATCAGCTGGCAGCTCCAGATCGTCCTGCGGCACGTCAGCGACAACCGGCGTCTCGACCGGGGGCAAGTCCTTCACGCCGTCGTCCAGATCCAGCAGGAAGTCATCTTCAGCCAACGTGGCCGGCGATGGTTCGGCGCCCAGATCCATATCCAGATCGAAGTCCGACAGATCGTCGAGATTGTCTTTCATCTCGGTCTGCTCTTGCAGCACCGAAGCGAAGCTCAGGTCGTCTTCGGCCGGAAACGCGTCGAGCTCGACCGGCGCTTCTGGCTCGGCTACTGGTGGAGGATTGACCGGGGTGATGTTGTCGAGGTCGTCCAGGCTCAAATCGAACGCGGTGTCGAGGTCGTCAGCGGCGGTCTCGGGCGCTTGCGGCTCGTCTTGCAGCAGTTCCTTGACGTACTGCGCGTCCAGCTCGGCAGCGACGGCGGCAGCCGCCAGTCCACCGGCAGCAACCACGGCCATGGCCGGGAAGCGGCTTTTCAGTGCTTCGACCTTGGCGAAGTTATCGCCATTAGCCACCAGTTGACGCTCTTGCGCAACGAACGCATCGCGATCGCCCTGCTGGCCGTAGACTTCCATCAGCTTCAGGCGCAGATCGCTGCGTTCCGGCTCAAGGCTGACGCCCTCTTCCAGCAGCGCGGCGGCTTGATTGAGGCGACCGGCATTGATGTGCGATTGCGCTTTGTCGAGCACGTCATCCGATCGCTCGCCGGCCGGGGCCACCAGAGGTGCGGCAATCGGCGCAGCCATCACCACCGGAGTGACGACCGGTGCAGGGGCTGGCGCAGGTGCCGGAGCTGGCGTATTGAGCTTGACGCTGGCTGCCGGGGTTTCCAGACCAGAGAAGCTGCTTTCCGGCAGATCCTGCTCAGCGGAGAACTCTTGCTCTTCAGCCAGAGCGCGGGCCATGCGCAGGTGCTTTTCGGCTTCCTGCTGGGCTTTGCGACGGCGCGCCAGCAGCAACAGCAGAAGCAGCAGAACCACCGCACCGCCGCCGATCAGGCCGAGCAGGATCGGATTGGTCAGCAGTTCATTGAAGGCTTTGTCGTCATCGGCGGCAGCAGGCGTGGTTTCGACCACCGGCTCGACGACTGGCTCAACCGGGGTTTCCGCCGGCGGCGCGATGGCCGACTCTGGAGTCGGTGAAGCCGCTGCGGCGTCGGCCGGAGTGGCTGGCGGTGTTGCGGCCAGTTCGGCAGTGATCGCCGGCACCGGCGGCACAGCAGCAGTGGCGCCAGGCGCAGCGCCGGCGCCGTCGGCCTGCATCTTCGCCAGTTGATTGTTCTTCAGCTCGATCAGCTTTTGCAGCTTGTCCAGTTGGCTCTGCAGATCAGCCATGCGGCTTTTCAGTTCCTCGTTGTCACGACGGGTCGTGTCGAGGTTTTCCTGGGTGATCGCCAGTTTGTTGCTCAGCGCCTTGGCGTCGCCCGCCGGGCCTTTCGCACCGGGCTTGGCGCTTTCCGCCGAGACCAGGCTCAGATTGTCCTGTGTGTTGGCCGCTGCACCAGCATTGCCACGACCACGATTGGTCGCATCCAGCTGCTGCTGACCGGTGCCAGGCTTGGCCGTGTAACGACGGCCCTGACGCCAGGCTTCGTTCTGCGCCGCCACTTCAGCGATGGCCGCCGATTGCGGCAGCGCCGTGCTTTGTACCGGATCGGGCAGACGCAGCACCTGGCCGGTTTTCAGACGGTTGATGTTGCCGTCGATAAAGGCATTCGGATTGAGCGCCTGAATCGCCAGCATGGTCTGCTGCACCGAGCCACCGTTGCGCGCCTTCGCGGCGATTTCCCACAGGGTGTCGCGCGGCGTGGTGGTGTATTGATTGCGATGGGTGGCGCCAGTGGTTGGCGCAGTGATGGTCTGCGACGGCGCCGGTTGCGCGGCGGCGTCTGCGGTCTGCGGCGAGAATTTCGACGGATCGAGCAGCACGCTGTAATCACGCAGCAGGCGGCCATTGGGCCACATCACCTGCACGAGGAACTTCACCATCGGTTCCGACAGCGGTTGGCTCGAGGTTACGCGCAACACGCTTTTGCCGCTGGCGTTGAGTACCGGGGTGAACGTCAGATCATTGAGAAAGGCCTGCCGATCGACGCCAGCCTTGGCGAAGTCTTCAGGGGAAGCCAGGCTCGGCACCACCTCGGCGGCGGTGAGATCCTTGACGTCGAGCAGCTCGATTTCAGCCACCAACGGTTGGTTCAGGGTCGACTTCAGGGTCAGCTCCCCGAGCCCGAGGGCATGCGCCATACCGGAGGACAGCGCCGAGGCGGCCGCTATTGCTAACACCAGTTTGCGAACTTGAACCATAGCCTCATCCTTTGTTTGAACGTTCCTCGGCCAGCGAGAAGCTTTTGAATACCGCTGCCGTAAGGCATTGCGCGCGACGACGGGGGTCGCCGCGCGCGATCATTTCGGTGCTGCCCCGGAAAGTCCCGGAGGGTGACTCGTCATCGACGCGCTTCGGGCAAGCATAGCGCTCACCTAGAATCAGTCGACAAATTGTTGCCAAGTATCTTTTACAGCAGGTCTTTTATCAACAACTCAGCCAGTTGCACGGCATTGAGCGCCGCGCCTTTGCGTACGTTATCTGACGTCAGCCAAAGATTTAGTTCCGCCGGGTCGTCGACGCCACTGCGCACGCGGCCTACGTAGACCACGTCCTGCCCCACCGCATCGCCGACCGCGGTCGGATAATCGCCAGCCTCGACCAGCTCGATGCCCGGTGCAGCCTCGAGCGCGGCGTTGACCTTTTCCAGGTCAACAGCGCTGCCTGACTGCAAGGTCACGCTAAAGCTATCGCCAAAAAACACCGGGGCTTGAACGCAAGTGGCAGAAATCTTCAATAAAGGTTTTGCCAGGACCTGACGCAACTCGCGTACCAGACGCTTTTCCAGCAGCGTATGGCCTTGCGCATCAGGCGCACCGACTTGCGCCAGCAGGTTGAACGCCATCTGCCGGTCGAAGAACGTCGGTTCCAGCGGACGCATGTTGAGCAGCTCGGCGGTCTGCCGCGCGAGCTCGGTGACCGCCTCGCGGCCTTGCGCCGAAACGGCCAGGTTGGCGGTGACGTTGACGTATTGCAGATCGAGCAGATCGAGCAACGGCGCCAGCACCACGGCAAGCGTAGTGGCCGACGGGCTTGGGCTGCTGACCTGGAACGGGCTTTTCAGACTGGCGAGAATATCGGCATTGGCCTCGGGCACCACTTGTGGCGCCTGATCGGCAGGCAGCGCGCCGGACAGGTCGATCAACGAGCAACCGGCAGCATGGGCGCGAGCGGCGTAGCTCAGCGACACCGCAGCGCCAGCGGCGAAGAACACCAGTCTGACCTTGCTGAAATCGAACTCGTCGACCTCGCGCACGCGGACGTTTTTGTTGCGGAACAGCACCGAGCTGCCGGCCGATTCACTGCTGGCCAGCAGGTGCAGGTTGCCGACCGGAAAGTCGCGCTCTTCGAGAATCTGTACGAGGGTTTCGCCGACAGTACCGGTGGCGCCGATAACGGCGATATCGAAAGTCTGGGTCATGGAGCTACCTCTGGCAAAACGGGGGGAGCGGCACTTTACCGGGTGGGTGGCGCACAGGCAATTTCTGCAGGATTTGCGGCGGCTGGACCGGCCCTTTCGCGAGCAGGCTCGCTCCCACAGGGACCGCATTTCAATGTGGGAGCGAGCCTGCTCGCGAAAAAGGCAGTACAGACACCGGAGAAATCCTTGGCATAAAAAAACCCGCACCTCTCACAAGGCACGGGCTCTTTCATTGCTTCAAGCGATCAACGCTCCAGCAGGATCCGCAGCATGCGGCGCAGCGGTTCGGCCGCGCCCCACAGCAGCTGGTCGCCGACGGTGAAGGCACCGACGAATTGCGAACCCATGTTCAGCTTGCGCAGACGACCGACCGGAACATTCAGGGTGCCGGTGACCTTGGTCGGACTCAGCTCCTGCATGCTGATCTCGCGGTTGTTCGGTACCAGCTTGACCCACGGGTTGTGCTGGCTGATCAGCCCTTCGATATCGGCGATCGGTACGTCTTTGTTCAGCTTGATGGTCAGCGCCTGGCTGTGGCAGCGCATGGCGCCGATGCGCACGCAGATGCCGTCGACCGGGATCGGGCTCTTGAAGCGACCGAGGATCTTGTTGGTCTCGGCCTGGGCCTTCCACTCCTCGCGGCTCTGACCGTTTGGCAGTTCCTTGTCGATCCACGGGATCAGGCTGCCGGCCAGCGGTACGCCGAAGTTTTCGGTCGGGTAGGCTTCGCTGCGCATGGCCTCGGCCACGCGACGGTCGATGTCGAGGATCGCGCTGGCCGGGTCGGCCAGTTGATCGGCGACAGCGGCGTGGGTCGCGCCCATCTGCTTGATCAGTTCACGCATGTTCTGCGCGCCGGCACCGGAAGCCGCCTGATAGGTCATGGCGCTCATCCACTCGACCAGACCGGCCTCGAACAGACCGCCCAGACCCATCAGCATCAGGCTGACGGTGCAGTTGCCGCCGATGTAATTCTTGGTGCCCGCGTCCAGTTGCTGGTCAATGACCTTGCGATTGACCGGGTCAAGAATGATCACCGCGTCATCGTTCATGCGCAGGCTCGACGCCGCGTCGATCCAGTAGCCCTGCCAGCCGGCTTCGCGCAGCTTGGGGAATACTTCGCTGGTGTAGTCGCCGCCTTGGCAGGTCAGGATCACGTCGAGGGTCTTCAGCTCGTCAATGCTGTAAGCGTCCTTGAGCGGAGCAATGTCCTTGCCCACGGACGGGCCTTGGCCACCGACATTGGACGTGGTGAAAAACACCGGCTCGATAAGATCGAAATCCTGCTCTTCCAGCATCCGCTGCATGAGCACGGAACCGACCATCCCGCGCCAACCGATCAGACCTACACGTTTCATCGCAACTACACCTTCTTGAAAAGTGGGCCGCTGCTTTGTATTGAATTTCGCAGCGGGCCCGAGAGATTACAGATTCCGCAGCGCGGCGACTACTGCGTCGCCCATTTCCTGCGTACCGACTTTGGTACAACCGGCCGAGTGGATGTCGCCGGTGCGCAAGCCCTGATCGAGCACGACGCTGACGGCTTTTTCGATGGCATCGGCAGCGTCGTGCAGATTGAAGCTGTAACGCAGCATCATCGACACCGACAGGATCGTCGCCAGCGGGTTGGCAATGCCTTTACCGGCAATGTCCGGCGCCGAACCGTGGCACGGCTCGTACATGCCCTTGTTGTTGGAATCCAGCGAGGCCGACGGCAGCATGCCGATCGAACCGGTGAGCATCGACGCTTCGTCGGAGAGGATGTCGCCGAACATGTTGTCGGTGACGATCACGTCGAACTGCTTGGGTGCGCGCACCAACTGCATGGCGGCGTTGTCGACGTACATGTGGCTCAGTTCGACTTCCGGGTAATCCTTGGCCACCTGCTCGACCACTTCACGCCACAACTGGCTGGATGCCAGCACGTTGGCCTTGTCCACCGAGCAGAGCTTCTTGCCACGAACCATGGCCATGTCGAAACCGACACGGGCGATGCGGCGAATTTCGCTTTCGCTGTACGGCAGGGTGTCGTAGGACTGACGCTCGCCATTGTCCAGCGTACGGGTACCACGCGGCGCGCCGAAGTAAATGCCGCCGGTCAGCTCACGGACGATGAGGATGTCCAGACCGGCAACGATTTCCGGCTTCAGGCTCGACGCGTCGGCCAGTTGCGGATAGAGGATCGCCGGGCGCAGGTTGCCGAACAGGCCCAGTTGCGCACGGATTTTCAGCAGACCGCGTTCAGGGCGGATATCACGCTCGATGGTGTCCCATTTCGGGCCACCGACAGCGCCCAGCAGCACGGCGTCGGCAGCGCGGGCGCGATCAAGGGTTTCGTCGGCCAGCGGCACGCCATGCTTGTCGATGGCCGCGCCACCGATCACGTCGTGGCTCAGCTCGAAGCCCAGGCTGTACTTGTCATTGGCCAATTCCAGCACCTTGACCGCTTCGGCCATGATTTCCGGACCAATACCGTCACCCGGGAGAATCAGAATCTGCTTGCTCATGCTTTCCTCGTGTCTTCAAGCGGTGCGCCAGTGAACGGCGCGCCGGGAAAAATTCTTATCGCTCAGCCATCAGTACGATTACATCGGTACTGAACGAGCCGTCGGCATCTATCTCAAAATACTCACGCACTTCGTTGCCCATCGACTGCTGCAACTGGCGGATCGCCGCGCGCATCACGTCAGGTGTGCGCATGCGCTCGACCCAACTGCTGTACTCCAGAAGCAGGCGCTGACGGGTGGTGCTGCGCACATGCAGACCGGCCTCGCTGACCTGGCGCAGCCACTCGGCGGCGGAGTAGTCGCGGACATGGCTAGTGTCGCGCAGCACTTCAACGCTTTGCAGGTAAGTGTCGAACAACGCACTGCCCGGTGACAACACATCAACGAACGCCGCCACCCCGCCCGGCTTCAGCACCCGACGCACTTCGCGCAAGGCCAGACCGAGGTCGCTCCAGTGATGCGCCGAATAGCGGCTGAACACAAAATCGAATTCGCCATCGGCGAACGGCAAGCGCTCGGCAGCACCGTTGACGGTAATGATGTTGCTCAAGCAGCGATCGACGGCAGCGCCGGCAACCACATCAAGCATTTGCTGCGACAGGTCGTAAGCCACCACTTCCCTGACCAGCGGCGCCACATGAAAGCTGACATGACCGGCGCCACAACCCAAGTCCAGCACCCGCGCCTCGCCCTGCCCGGCCAGCTCAGCTTGTAGCAGTGCGAATTCGGTGCCTTGAGCGTGAACGGCGCTGCTGAGGTAAGCGGCGGCCTGTTCGCCGAATTGCTTCTGGACGACCTGGGTATGCTGGGCGGTGCTGGTCATGGGTCACATCCTGTAAGCAGTGTTGTTTGAAACACATTCCCTGTGGGAGCGAGCCTGCTCGCGAAGAGGCCCGCCCTGACTACATCAATCCCGAATCAAGCGTCGCGAAACAACCACGGCTGGCTGACTCGATGCTTGGCCTCGAACGTCGCAATCGCATCGCCGTCCTGCAAGGTCAGGCCGATATCGTCAAGGCCATTGAGCAGGCAGTGCTTGCGAAACGCATCGATCTCGAAGCTGTAGACCTTGCCATCCGGGCGGGTCACGGTCTGCGCTTGCAGGTCGATCTGCAATTGATAACCCGGCTCGGCTTCAACTTGCTTAAACAGTTCATCAACTTCTGCATCGCTGAGGATGATCGGCAGCAGGCCGTTCTTGAAACTGTTGTTGAAGAAGATGTCGGCGTAACTCGGCGCGATGATGCTGCGGAAACCGTACTCTTCCAGCGCCCACGGCGCGTGTTCACGGCTCGAGCCGCAGCCGAAGTTCTCGCGGGCGAGCAATACGCTGGCACCCTGATAACGCTCGGCGTTGAGGACGAAATCCTTGTTCAACGGGCGCTTGGAGTTGTCCTGATAAGGCTGGCCGACATCCAGATAACGCCACTCGTCGAACAGGTTCGGACCGAAACCGGTGCGCTTGATCGACTTCAAGAACTGCTTGGGAATGATCTGATCAGTGTCGACGTTGGCACGATCCAGAGGCGCGACAAGACCAGTGTGCTGAGTAAATGCCTTCATCTTTACTGTGCTCCTTGGATCAATTCACGAACGTCGATGAAACGGCCGTTCACTGCTGCCGCCGCCGCCATCGCCGGGCTGACCAGGTGGGTACGGCCACCGGCGCCCTGACGGCCTTCGAAATTACGGTTGGACGTCGAGGCGCAATGCTCGCCGGACTCCAAACGGTCCGGGTTCATCGCCAGGCACATCGAGCAACCCGGCTCACGCCATTCGAAACCGGCCTCGAGGAAAATCTTGTCGAGTCCTTCGGCTTCCGCCTGCGCCTTGACCAGACCCGAGCCCGGCACTACGATCGCCTGCTTGATGGTCGAGGCCACCTTGCGGCCCTTGGCGATCACCGCAGCGGCGCGCAAGTCTTCGATGCGCGAGTTGGTGCAGGAACCGATGAATACGCGATCGAGCTGAATGTCGGTGATCGCCTGATTGGCGGTCAAACCCATGTATTTCAAGGCGCGGACGATCGAGTCGCGCTTGACCAGATCCATTTCCTTGGCCGGGTCCGGCACGTTCTGATCAACAGCCAAAACCATCTCAGGCGATGTGCCCCAGCTGACTTGCGGCTTGATTTGCGCGGCGTCGAGCTCGACCACGGTGTCGAATTTGGCATCGGCATCGGAAACCAGGTCTTTCCAGGCTTCGACGGCCATGCCCCACTGCTCGCCTTTCGGCGCGAATGGACGACCTTTGACGTAGTCGATGGTCTTCTGATCCGCCGCCACCAGGCCGACGCGGGCGCCGGCTTCGATAGACATGTTGCAGATGGTCATGCGGCCTTCAACGGACAGATCGCGGATCGCGCTGCCGGCAAATTCGATGGCGTGGCCGTTACCGCCGGCGGTGCCGATCTTGCCGATCACCGCAAGGACGATGTCCTTGGCGGTCACGCCGAACGGCAATTGGCCTTCGACGCGCACCAGCATGTTCTTCATTTTTTTGGCGACCAGGCACTGTGTGGCGAGGACGTGCTCGACCTCGGAGGTGCCGATGCCGTGGGCCAACGCACCGAATGCGCCGTGGGTCGAGGTGTGCGAATCGCCGCAAACCACGGTCATGCCCGGCAAGGTCGCGCCCTGCTCCGGACTGATCACGTGAACGATGCCCTGACGCACGTCGTTCATCTTGAATTCGACGATGCCGTATTCATCGCAGTTGTCGTCGAGGGTCTGCACCTGCAAACGCGAAACCTGATCGGCAATGGCTTCGATGCCGCCCTTGCGCTCAGGGGTGGTCGGTACGTTGTGGTCCGGGGTCGCAATGTTGGCATCGATGCGCCAAGGCTTGCGCCCGGCCAGACGCAAGCCTTCGAAAGCTTGCGGCGAAGTCACTTCGTGGATGATGTGACGATCGATGTAGATCAGCGCCGAGCCATCGTCGCGCTGCTTGACCAAATGCGAATCCCAGAGCTTGTCGTAGAGCGTTTTGCCGGCCATCAGACGGTTCCTCATCAGCTTGTTTCTATGCCCTGGGCTTATCAACAACCCTTTGGCTTGTGAGGCCGATCCTATGGGGTTAGATTAAATAACTCAAATTCATATTTTTTATGCTTTGGATAACCAACTGGAATGCGACATGGACTTGGCTAACCTCAACGCTTTTATTGCCATCGCCGAGACCGGCAGCTTCTCCGGCGCCGGCGAACGCCTTCATCTGACCCAACCGGCGATCAGCAAGCGCATCGCCGGTCTTGAGCAGCAATTGAAGGTGCGCCTGTTCGACCGCTTGGGCCGTGAAGTCGGCCTGACCGAGGCCGGTCGCGCCCTGCTGCCACGGGCTTATCAGATTCTCAACGTGCTCGACGACACCCGCCGCGCCCTGACCAACCTGACCGGCGAGGTCAGCGGTCGCCTGACGCTGGCCACCAGTCACCACATCGGCCTGCATCGCTTGCCGCCTCTATTAAGGGAGTTCACCCGCCGCTACCCACAGGTCGCGCTGGATATTCAGTTTCTTGATTCGGAAGTGGCCTACGAGGAAATTCTCCACGGCCGCGCAGAATTGGCGGTCATCACCCTCGCGCCAGAGCCGCATACCTTGGTCAAAGCCACGCCGGTGTGGGACGACCCGCTGGATTTCGTCGTCGCCCCGGAGCATTCGCTGATCAACAACGGTGCCGTCAGTCTGGCGGACATCGCCGGCCACCCCGCGGTTTTCCCCGGCGGCAACACCTTTACCCACCACATCGTCCAGCGTTTGTTCGAAGCCCAGGGCCTGACGCCGAACATCGCCATGAGCACCAACTACCTGGAAACCATCAAGATGATGGTCTCCATTGGCCTGGCCTGGAGCGTGCTGCCGCGCACCATGCTCGACGAACAAGTGGCAAGCATCGCATTGCCGGGCATACAGCTCACTCGCCAGCTAGGCTATATCTTGCACACCGAACGGACGCTATCGAATGCAGCACGCGCCTTCATGGCCCTGCTGGATGCACAAATCGATCGGCCAGGGATCCCGGCCTGACTTGTGCTACTCCTATAGCGCCGCTCCTGTGCCTAACGCCACTCAGCTCAAGGCCCGCTGACAATGCCGAAATCTGTTGACCGAACTCCGCCGATGCCGCGAATCCAGGCCGTCGATCCGCGCCATTCCGAGCAGAGCTGGGAAAGCGCGCCGCAATTGCTCGCCGCGCTCAACGGCGCGCGGCTCGGTGCCTGGTATTGGGACATCGAGCGCGGGCAGATCAGTTGGTCGCGGGGCACCCAGGCGTTGTTCGGTTTCGATCCACGGCAGCCGTTGCCCGCCGATTTGGAATACCTCGACCTGTTGCCGCCGGAGGACCGCGCGAAAACCGTGCGCGCCTTCCACGCGGTGATCGCCGGCGCGCCGCTGGAGCAGGCGATGCATCACCGCATCCGCTGGCCCGATGGCAGCCTGCACTGGCTGGAGATCAGCGGCAGCCTGCTGCCAGACAAGAACGGCCGGCCCCGAATGATCGGGGTGATTCGCGAAATCACCCACCAACGCCAGCGCGAGCAGGCCTTGAGCAGCTCGGAGAAACGTTTCGCTACACTTTTCCACCTATGCCCGAACATGGTTCTGCTGACCCGTCAGGATGACGGTCTGATCAGCGAGGCCAACCAGTATTTCGAAAGCCTGTTCGGCTGGCCGGTGCAAAGCGCGATCGGCCGCACCACCCTGGAACTGGGCTTGTGGGTGCATCCCGAGCAACGCGCCGAACTGGTGAAGAAAACCAAAGCCAAGGGCGAGCTGATCAGCATGGAAGTGCAGTTCCGCGCCAGCAATGGCCAGGTGCACGACGGCATCCTCAGCGCGCAGAAGGTCGAGCTCGAAGGCCAGCCCTATCTGCTCAGCACCTTCCTCGACACCACCGAACGCAAAGCCGCCGAACTGGCCTTGAAGGACAGCCAGGAACGCCTCGACCTGGCGCTGGATTCAGCGCAACTCGGCACTTGGGACTGGCACATCCCCAGCGGCATGCTTTACGGCTCGGCGCGCGCTGCGCAATTGCACGGGCTGGAGCCGATTCCATTCCATGAATCATTCGAGGAGTTTTTCGAAGGCGTGCCGGGCGAGGAACGCGACAGCATGCGCGACGCGTACCGCAGCCTGCGCGAAGGCCCCGCCGGCAATTATCAACTGACCTATCGCGTGCAATTGCCCGACGGCAGCTCGCGCTATCTGGAAAGCCGCGCGCGTCTCTATCGCGACGACAACGGCGCGCCGCTGCGCATGGCCGGCACGCTGCTGGACATTACCGATCAGGTCGAGCGCGAGCAGCGGCTGGTCGCCTCGGAAGAGAAATTCGCCACGCTGTTTCAGGTCAGCCCCGATCCGATCTGCGTGACGCGCCAGGAAACCGGGGAATTCATCGAGATCAATTCCAGCTTCAGCCAGACCTTTGGCTGGAGCGCCGCCGATGTGATTGGCCACACCGCCGAAGAAATCGGCCTGTGGGACGCCTCGGCAAAGAGCCTGCAACGCATCGAACGGGTGATTCGCGAACAAGGCCTGAGCAACGTGGCCATTCTCGTCCAGCACAAGGACGGCCAGTCGCTGACCTGCGTGATTTCCAGCCGGCAGATCAGCGTCGGCGACCAGCCGTGCATCGTCACCACCCTGCGCGACATCACCCAGCAACAGCGCTCGGAAGCGGCGCTGAAGGCCAGCGAAGAAAAATTCGCCAAGGCGTTTCACTCCAGTCCCGACGCCATCACCATCACCGAGCGCGACACCGGGCGATATCTGGAGGTCAACGATGGCTTCTGTCGCCTCACCGGCTACCGCGCCGACGAAGTGGTGGGCAAAACCGTTTATCAGGTGGGGATCTGGGCCGAAGAGAAACAGCGCTCGACCTTACTCGCCGAATTGCAGATCAAGGGCCGCGTGCATCATCAGGAAATGCTCGGGCGCAACAAGCGCGGCGAATTGCTCACGGTGGAAGTCTCGGTCGAGCCGATCACGCTCAATGAAACCGCGTGCCTGCTGCTGACCGCGCGCGACGTCAGCCTGTTGAAGAACGCCGAAGCGCAGATTCGTCACCTGGCCTATCACGACCCGCTGACCAACCTGCCCAACCGCGCCCTGCTGATGGATCGCCTGAGTCAGCAGATCGCCCTGCTCAAGCGCCACAATCTGCGCGGCGCCTTGCTGTTTCTCGACCTCGATCACTTCAAGCACATCAACGATTCCCTCGGCCACCCGGTCGGCGACACCGTGCTGAAAATCATCACCGCGCGGCTCGAAGCCAGCGTGCGCATGGAAGACACGGTGGCGCGCCTCGGTGGCGATGAGTTTGTGGTGTTGCTCAGCGGCCTCGAAGGTTCGCGCAGTGAAGTCAGCGAGCAAGTGCGCGCGCTGGCCGACACCATTCGCGAATTGCTTTCGGAGCCGATGTTCCTTGATGGCCAGCGCCTGCAAGTGACGCCGAGCATTGGCGTCGCGCTGATCCCCGATCACGGCTCGACCCCGACCGACCTGCTCAAACGCGCCGACATCGCCCTGTACCGGGCCAAGGATTCCGGGCGCAACACCACGCAGATGTATCACAACACCATGCAGAAAGCGGCGAGCGAACGCCTGCGCATGGAGACCGACCTGCGTCTTGCGCTGTCGCGCGGCGAGTTCAACGTGCACTTTCAGCCACAGGTCGATGCCCGCGACAACCGCATCATTGGCGCCGAAGCCCTGGTGCGCTGGAACCATCCCGAACTCGGCGCGCAATCGCCCACCGAGTTCATCAAGGTACTGGAAGATAGTGGCCTGATTCTCGAAGTCGGCACGTGGATCCTCGATGAAGCCTGCAACGCCTTCAAACAACTGATCGCGTTGAAACTGGTCGACCCGCTCAACTTCAGCCTGTGCGTGAACATCAGCCCCCGGCAGTTCCGCCAGAACGATTTCGTCGAACGCATCGAACACAGCATGACCAGCCACGGCCTGCCCTGCTCGCTGCTGAAACTGGAAATCACCGAAGGCATCGTCATCCAGAATCTGGAAGACACCATCAGCAAAATGCGCCGCCTGAAAAAGCTCGGCGTGAGCTTCGCCATGGACGACTTCGGCACCGGTTATTCGTCGCTGACTTATTTGAAGCGCCTTCCGGTAGACACCCTTAAGATCGACCAGTCGTTCATCCGCGATGCGACCACTGACTCCAATGTTGCCGAGATCATTCGCGCAATTGTCGCGATGGCGCGCAGCCTTGAGCTGGAGGTCATTGCCGAGGGCGTGGAGACGCCAGCGCAACTGGCGTTTTTGCAGGGCCTGGAATGCCATTTGTATCAGGGTTATCTGCACAGCCGGCCGGTGGGGTTGGAGGATCTGAAAAAACTGCTGCCCTGAATCGGCGGTCGCACAGACTGGCAACAGAGCAACGATTGCCACGGTTTGCGTCAGCCTGTAGGGTCGCGTTTTTTGCGCCGCTTCGAGATCAACCATGCAGGATGCATCCCTTCCCCGCCCGGCCCTGCTGGGCATCGACCTTGGCACCACCAACAGCCTGATCGCCGTCTGGCGTGAAGGCCGCGCCGAACTGATCCGCAACGCCCTCGGCGATGTGCTGACACCGTTGGTGGTCAGCCTTGATGAAGACGACACGATTCTGGTCGGCAAAGCCGCCCGCGCCCGCCTGACCACGCACCCGGAACGCACTGCCGCCGCGTTCAAGCGCTTCATGGGCAGCGACAGGCAAATCCAGCTCGGCTCTCGCCAGTTCAGCCCGGAAGAGTTGTCGGCGCTGGTACTTGGCTCACTCAAGCAGGACGCGGAAGCCTTTCTCGGCCAGGCGGTCACAGAAGCGGTCATTTCCGTACCGGCATATTTCAGTGACGAGCAGCGCAAGCGCACCTTGTTCGCCGCCGAACTGGCCGGGCTGTCCGTGACGCGCCTGATCAATGAACCGACCGCTGCCGCCATGGCGTACGGCCTGCACGAACAGAAGTTCGAACGCACGCTGATATTCGATCTCGGCGGCGGCACGTTCGACGTCACCGTGCTCGAATACGCATTGCCGCTGATCGAAGTGCACGCCTCCACCGGTGACAACTTTCTTGGCGGCGAAGACTTCACCGCCGCCCTGTTGCAGGCCTGCCTGAAACACTGGCAACTCACCCCCTCAACGATCGATGCACAAGCCATGGCCAGCCTCGGTGATGCGCTCGAACAGCTGAAATGCAAACTCGGCGAAGGCGCGCAGCACTTGAGCTGGCGGTATGCCGAGCAGACATTCGAATGGGAACTGGATGAAGCCGCTGCAGTGAAAATATGGGAGCTGTTGCTGGCCCGCTTGCGCGCGCCAATCGAACAGGCTCTGCGCGATGCCCGACTGAAACCGCGCGACCTCGACAGCCTGGTGCTGGTCGGTGGCGCCACGCGCATGCCGGCGGTGCAGCAAATGGTCGCCACATTGTTTGGACGCCTGCCTTATCGGCATCTTGATCCGGATACTATCGTGGCGCTGGGGGCGGCGACGCAGGCAGCATGCAAGGCGCGGGACGGTGCGGTTGAGGAATTGATTCTGACGGATGTCTGTCCGTATACGCTGGGGATTTCGACCAATCGTGGCGAAGGCGTCAGTGGCGCGTTCTCGCCGATCATCGAACGTAACACGGTGATTCCAACGTCACGGGTGCAGCGTTACTCGACGACGTTTGCGCAACAGACTGAAATCCGGATCGCGGTGTATCAAGGGGAACGCCCGTGGGTACGCGACAATATTTTCATCGATTCTTTCGACATCCAGTTCACCCCTAGTGAGCAGCTGCAGAGCCTCGATGTGCGTTTCAGTTATGACATCAACGGCCTGCTGGAAGTCGACGTCACGCTTCTGGAAACCGGCGAACGTTACGGCCACAGCATCGACCGCAGCCCGACCGGACTGGATGAACAGGCGCGCAGAGACAGCCATGCCCGGCTCGCGACGCTCAAAGTCCACCCTCGCGACGCCCTGCCCAACCGCACCCTGCTCGCACGCCTGGAGCGAGCATGGATGCAAACTCTGGGCGACGAGCGTGCGCGCATTGCCGAGTGGATGGACACCTTCAACACCGTGCTTGCCGGCCAGCAAGCCAGCGAAATCGCCAGCCACCGCTCAGCGCTGAATGATGCGCTGGACCAGATGCGTCTTTAACCGTTCAGTTGCCGTAAAGCAGCCTGCAACCCGCCGGACAACATATCTGCCCCACTGTCCGGCGGCACGCCATAGCGGTTAGGCAGTTTGTCTCCCGAAAAGCCGAACAACACCAGCGGCAGGAATGGCAGAAACGGCGACAATCCAAGAAATATCAGCAGTGTCGGTATGCCCCGGCCCATATCGTGCAACCGCCGTACAACTGCCGCGAACAACAGCAGCACGCCAAGCAAAAAGATGAGCATCCCGCCAATCGTCGTGCCAGTTATCAGCCCGGCTATTGGGGTTATCACTACGCATCCCAGGACCTGAGCGATAAAAGCCTTGCGCCCCAGCCGTGATCCGAGGCGCCAGAACGCTTTCGCTGGTACTGGCTGGACATCACTGTTGGCTAACAGCAACCGCTCCGACCACGACAGCAACGCGCACAGTGCCAAGCGCAAACCGACGCTGTTCTGCACGTCATCCTTACCCTGCTGCAGTTGCCGCAATACTCGCGTTTTCGGCACACCGGCAGCGCCGTAGCGAATCAAGCTTTTGAGCGCATCCAGCGCCTCATAGGCCAATAGTTTGTCGACACCGAAATCCGTCAACACCTTGCGCGGTGGCCACACCGGTTCGCCCTTGATCAGACCGTCGCGAAAGCCTTCGAACCAGTCATCCTCGCAACTGACCGCTTCAATCGACTGCAACAACGCCCGGTGCTGCTCGGCGCTCAGGCCTGGATCGTGGTAGAGCACGCCCCAGAACATCAACAAGCCCAGCAGATCATCGCCGCACGGTCACTTTCGACGCAGGTGTAAAGCAGGATGTTGGCGGGCAGCCTGGCGCTGTCGAGAGCCTGCTCGACACTGAACAACTGTTGCACCAGCAAACCGTGCACAGGATCGTCACCCTGCAGCCAGCCGAGCAAACCGGCGCAATTGCCCTGCTCACGCAGCAAGCGCCGCAATAGCGGCTGCAGTCGGCTCAAAGGATGCGCAGGATTGAACGGCAAACGCTCCAGACACTGCGCATCAATCAATTGCAACCAGCGCTCGGGTTGTTCCAGCAATGCCAGAAAAAACACGGTTTGAGCGTGCCAATCCCAGATGGCCGCTCCCAACCCGATCGGCGGCAAACCTGTCGCGCGCCGACTCAACTGGAGCATGAGATCAAGCTCCGTGAGGTCATTGCCGTCTTTGACCGCACTCAGCTCGAACGCGTCGGCGATGCGTGCAAGCGCCGTGTCGCTATAGGGCCGCAAGCGCTGCAACCACAGACGACAAACCTTGTGCAGCGCACCTTCGGACAACGCGAGCGGCAATTGCGGTGAAAGTGTTTGCGAGTCAGTGAAAGCGCTCATGGCCTGCGCAACAGGCGCCTTGGCCAGCCAATGCAGATGTTGCCTGGCCTGATACTTCAGGCCGCTCAAAACCAGGCATTCCAGCGCGTCCACCGGCAGCGGTTCGTCGACAATCTGCTGCAACAAGGCCGAATCACCACGATGCAGCGCCCACGCGTGCCGGTACAGACGCAGCAAACGGCTGTCGTGGTTTTCGCCGATCAACTGCGCGAGCAATGGCAACTCGTCGCCCGCCATGCGCCAATCAACAAAGCTTTGCGCCAGTGCATCAAGCTTGAGCCGTCCGACACCCAACCAACGGGTCAAGGTCTCGGGCCGTTGTGACGGACTGCCATACACCTGGCACTCAGCACCCAGTTCGTCCGGCCAAACGGCGCAGTCCTCCAGACGATCGAACGCCTGAATCAGCAACGGCAGAAAGGTCGGCTGACGCTTGGCACACAGCTCCAGCAAGCGACTCTCTGCCGCGGGATGGAGATGTTCGCTCCAGAGCCGAATCCAGCATGGAAACGCTTGATCGTCGTGCCCCAACAGACTGTACTGACACGCCAGCAGGTACAGCCAGTCGACGTTATCCGGCGCGGCATCGTGCTGTTCGGCACAGCACTGCAGGAACGTCGGCGCGCCCATCCCCGCTTGGGTGAACTGCACCAGCAACCGCTTGAGGTACGCGGCATCGTTGGGCAACGGCAAGCACGTGTGCCGACTGGCGAACTCGGCGAACTCGTGAAGCGGACGCTGAGTAAAGATGTAATCGAGGCTACGGGCATACCACAGCGACTCGGTCTGTGCCGGCTCTGACCAGGCGCTCATCAGATCCGTGTCGAACGGGTCGGGCGTCTTGATGCGCTGCAAAAAGCCTTCTACCGCTTGCGCATCGTCGAATGCCAGATCGAGCAATTGCTGGTCCCAGGCCATGCGCTGCGCCAACAGATTCGCACAACGGTAGGACAACGGACCGGCGCCGGACAGTCGGTGGTACAAGCCCCAGTTGAGGTCATCTAAAACCTCCAGTGACAATTCATCCAGCGTCCGGACGAATGCCTGCCACGCCGTGTGATTGAATCGTCGCGCGGGATCATCCAGCAGCGCACAGAAATCCAGGAAAGCTTGAGGCGCCCGAACGACATTGGCTTGTGCAGCGTCGATCTCGTCTCCAGCCTCTTCCTCCTCTTCACGGGCCAGACGCAGGGCACTCTCGTAGGCCATGCGTAGCGCTTGAAAACCTTCCGGATCGGTTTCCGGATGGTGCGCCGGCAAGCGGGCGCGATAGGCGCTGCGAATCAGGGTTTCGTCAGTAGTCGGTTCAATGCCCAGTCGAATCCAGCAACTCATGACCAGTCGAACTCCCCAAGCGATGCCGGACGAGACGGCGGATCAATATCCATGTGCCAAGGCAGATCAGCGAGAAAGTGTGGAATGTTTTGCGCAAGACCTCGGGCAATCCTGGTGTTGAAAGCGCTGGTGCCCTCACGACTCATCTCGACCGCCAGTTCATCATCGCTTTTACTCATGCAGCACCAAAAGGTTCGTCCCACCAGAAAGCCGTTGAAGTAAGCCATCCAGCTGCCGTAATGAAACTGCGCCCTCAACGCCAGACGACTGTGCAACCAGTTGCTCTCGGCCAGATCGATCCATTGATTACGTACGGCGCAGCGCAACAGAAAGCCCATCCGGCCGTAATCCCAGGACAAGATGCCGCCGGGACCACAGCTGCCGAAGGTACGGCTGGCAAATTCATGCAGGACGCGCTCGCGCGGGCTCAGCTCATTGAGCAACGACTGCCATTCACTCGGCAGGGATCGCTGCCACGCCAGATAGGCCGCACTGAGGTGTTTGGCATGGCCGTCGTCGGTCATCCATCCGAGCATGTCGAACAACTGTTGCCGATCATCGATACCCCAACTTTCCTTGAGGTTGATGTAACGATCGTTGCAGAACGCCGGGTCGTCATACCCGGCGCCGGTGTTGAGCGCGGCCATTGGTGCGGACAACGCGCACAGCCAGCGCTGTTGAATCTCGTCCATGAAAAAAGGCTCCAGGCCGACCGCTGGGAAATGGGGGCCGGCAAAACTGCGCCGATTGTAAAGAGCCCCGCCAACAGCGGCAAACCCTGCATCGCTTTGACTGCGCGCACAAAAAAGGCCCCGACGTATCGGGGCCTTTCGTTCAGCGGCTTATCGCCGGTTCGGGCGATTGTGTGTCAGCACATGAATCAATGCTGCAACGCCGGCTGCTGCGCTCCATTGATCGGGATGCGCTTGGCTTTCGCTTCTTCCGGGATCACACGGAGCAGGTCGATGCTCAGCAGGCCGTTGCGCAGGGCAGCGTCCTTGATCTCGATGTGATCGGCCAGACGGAACGACAGCTTGAAGGCTCGCTGAGCGATGCCTTGATGCAAGAACGTGACGCTCTCGTCAGTGTCACGCTTGCCGCCACTGATGGTCAGCACACCCTTCTCGACTTGCAGGTCCAGGTCTTCTTCCTGGAAACCGGCGGCCGCAACGACGATACGGTATTGGTCATCACCGTGTTTTTCGACGTTGTAAGGTGGATAGCTGCTGCCTGGCTCGTTGCGCAGGGCGGTTTCGAACAGGTCGTTGAAACGGTCGAAACCTACCGAGGAACGGAACAGTGGCGCGAGAGAAAATGCAGTACTCATGATTCAAATCTCCTGAAAACAATCAGCAAGGTTTTGTGTCTCCGCGACCCGAATTCGGCATCGCGTAACCCTTAGATAGGGACCGCTGTTTTGATTTCAAGAGATTATTTTGAGATTTTTTATGCGGCCTCGACGAACGGCAATCCGAGCAGACGCGAGACTTGATCCGGCTCGGTTTCACGGCGCAGAACGGTGAAAAGCTCGGCGGCTTCCGGGTAGTTGCGCGTCAGCATGGCCAGCCATTGCTTGAGGCGACCGGGCGATTGGCGCGCGGTCATTTGCGCCTTGGCCTGCAGCCAGAAGTCCTGAATCAGCGGCATCAGCTCGGCCCAGGTCATCTCGACGACCTCTTCTCCAGCGCGCGCCGCAGCGATCTGCCGGGCAAGATCGGGGCGGGAGACCAGACCCCGACCGAGCATGATGTCTTCCACGCCACTGATTTCGCGGCAACGGCGCCAGTCTTCGACGCTCCAGATGTCGCCGTTGGCGAACACCGGCACCTTGACCACGTCCTGCACGCGCGGGATCCACTCCCAATGAGCCGGCGGTTTGTAGCCGTCCATTTTCGTCCGCGCATGTACGACGATGTGCTCCGCCCCGCCTTCGGCCAGCGCCGTGGCGCAGACCAGCGAGCCGTCAGGACTGTCGAAACCCAGGCGCATTTTCGCGGTGACCGGGATGTGCGCCGGTACGGCGCGACGGACATGCTCGACGATCTGGTTGAGCAGCTCCGGCTCCTTGAGCAGCACGGCGCCGCCGCGGGATTTGTTGACGGTCTTGGCCGGGCAGCCGAAGTTGAGGTCGATCACCTCAGAACCGAGTTCGCAGGCCAGCGCAGCGTTTTCCGCCAGGCATACCGGATCAGAACCGAGCAATTGCACGCGCAGCGGCACGCCGGACGCGGTGCGAGCGCCGTTGAGCAGCTCGGGGCCGAACTTGTGGAAGTACGCCGGGGTGAGCAACTGGTCGTTGACCCGAATGAATTCGGTCACGCACCAGTCGATGCCGCCAACGCGGGTCAGCACGTCGCGCAGGATGTCGTCGACCAACCCTTCCATGGGCGCCAGAGCAATTTGCATGGGAAACACTACTTGAAGAAAAAACGTGCGGCAGTTTACTGGATATCGTGGAAGACCGCAGAACAACACATCTCTCTGTGGGAGCGAGCCTGCTCGCGAAGGCGGCCTGTCAGTTCATGCATGTGTGACTGACCTGACGCTTTCGCGAGCAGGCTCGCTCCCACAGGGTGAGATTTACATCGCCTCTGCAATCTGGATCGCCGGGCCATAGCCTTCGATGAATTCAGCCGGCATGCGCTTGGGCTTGCCGGTCGACAGTTCGATGCAGACAAACGTGGTCTGCGCGCGCAGCAGGGTGGCGTTGTCGCTGGGGCGTTTGAGCTGGAAATGCCGGGTCATTTTCAGGCGCTGATCCCAGTCGACGATCCAGGTCGCCAGCTGCAGTTCATCGCCTTCGTAGGCGGCGGCCAGGTAATCGATTTCATGGCGGACGACCGCCATCGCCCGATCCAGCCGCCGGTATTCGACCAGGTCCAGGCCGAGGCGCTGCGAATGGCGCCAGGCGCAGCGCTCGAGCCAGGTCACGTACACCGCGTTATTGGCGTGCCCGAGCCCGTCGATGTCTTCGGCGCCTACTTGCAGATCAATGGTAAACGGCGTTGCCCGATCCCAGCCCATGCCCCACTCCCGGTCAAAGTATTCAACCGGGGCAGTGTAACGGAGCTCAGGCCGATTGGCGCGTTTGAAGGCTGCGACCGGCAAGCAGTGATAACACACCATCAATCACTCGAGGGTCGGCCAGCACCCGCTGATGGCCGCCGCTTTCCAGGCGCAGCAGGCGGCTGTCGAACCAGGCTTCGTGAATCAATTGCGATTCTTTGACCGAGACGAAATTGTCGTCCTCGGCGTGCACGATCAGGCCGGGCATATCCAGTTGATAGTGGGCCACGTCCAGCGTTGCGGCGCGCATGCCGACGTCCTGCTCGACCTGACGAATAAACGCCGAACGCGCGCGCGGCGGCATGCCAACCATTCGCGCAAAACCGCGCAGCACGCCGAGAATCCGCGACGGTGCGGCGATGCTGACCAGAGTTTCCGTGCGCAGACCCAATTGCACGGCGAGCATCGCGCTGGCGCCGCCCATGGAATGGCCGATAACCGCTTGCAGCGGCGGCAATTCGGCAGCCGCTTCAAGCATGGCGCGGGCGAACAGCACTACATTGGCTTCGCGCCCAGGGGAGCGACCGTGAGCCGGGCCATCAAGCGCGACGACGGTATAGCCGGCATCGACCAGAGCATTGATCAGCGAGGCGAACTGCGTTGGCCGCCCTTCCCAACCATGCATCAGCAACACTGTCGGGCCTTGGCCCCAGCGCAGCGCCGACAGGCCGAAGCGCAACGTGATGCGTTCGGAGCTGGCCAACAGCGGCAGCTCCCAATCGCGCAGCGGTAGCGCGCGGGGCGTCATGAACGCCAGACGCATTTTGCTCGCCACCAGCTTCGGTGCAAACCAGCCCAAGGTACCGTTAACGCCACGAACCCACTTCAACGCGTTCATCGCACTCTCCTCAGGCTTGTTGCCTTCAGGTCAACGCACCGCCGACTTGGCGGCGCGCAGCAATCGATCGGATAACTCTCCCGGACCCAGCGCCCTGGCCAAGGCCAGACCACCGACCATCAACGCGACATCGGCCAAAGCCTTGTCGGTGTCTTCAGGGCTGGCGGCCAGTTGCGCGACCATCAGCTCCAGATGCTCGTTCAGCGCGATGCGGAACGACTCCGGCAAACGCCCCAATTCGCCAATCGAGGCCGGAATCGGGCATGCGGCTTCGCTGGAATCCCGGTGTTTGCGTGACAGGTAGAACGCAGCCACCAAAGCGCGACGCTCTTCGCCGGTCAGATCGGCGTCCATGTCGGCAATCAGGTCGCGACGGCGGCCCAGCAGTTGCTTGAACGCTTCGAGCATCATCGCGTCCTTGCTTTCGAAGTGTGCGTAGAAGCCGCCGACGGTCAGGCCGGCTGCGCCCATCACTTCGCCCACGCTCGGGTCAGCCGGGCCGCGCTGAATCAGTGCGGCGCTGGCAGCCTTGAGGATGCGTTCGCGGGTTTGAGCTTTTTTATCGTTCATCGTTGCCTCCGAATATTACGACTAGAATATTATTCGCATAATAATATTCCGCAAGTCATGAATATGACCGCTGGTCTGAAGCACAGTGTAAGGAAAAAGGAGAGTTGGCCAAACGCCGGACAAACAAAAGGGCCATTCAATAATTGAATGACCCTTATAAATCCCGCAGAGCGGGTAATCGTGGCGTCCCCTAGGGGACTCGAACCCCTGTTACCGCCGTGAAAGGGCGGTGTCCTAGGCCACTAGACGAAGGGGACACAAACCCTTCTATACAACTGATCAGTGCTGAGAGCTGATCGATTCAAGGCCGGTGTGGCCAGACCTTGAACTGTAAAATTGGTGGAGCTAAGCGGGATCGAACCGCTGACCTCCTGCATGCCATGCAGGCGCTCTCCCAGCTGAGCTATAGCCCCGGATTTTTCGCCTCGCGGCGGAGTGATCTCTTGCAACATCACTTCTGTAAAACTGGCGTCCCCTAGGGGACTCGAACCCCTGTTACCGCCGTGAAAGGGCGGTGTCCTAGGCCACTAGACGAAGGGGACGCAAACCCTTCTATACAACTGATCAACGCTGAGTGTTGATCGCTTCAAGGCCAGTGTGGCCAGACCTCGAAGTGTAAATTGGTGGAGCTAGACGGGATCGAACCGTCGACCTCTTGCATGCCATGCAAGCGCTCTCCCAGCTGAGCTATAGCCCCTCATCGCTGAGGACGGGGCGAATCTTAAGGGCGTATCGAAAGCCTGTCAAACTTATTTTTGAAAAATTTCAAAATTTTTTGCCGGGATAACAATCACTTACCGCCCTCCCCCGTAAATTCGGGAGAAACGCCGAAGGCAGGATCAAAAGATCGCAGCCTTCGGCAGTCCTGCAGAGAAGCAAAAGCAATCAGGCGATGGCGCCCAAGAGCTTTTCCCACTCTTTGTTTTCTTTCTTCGACACGCCGCCCAGCAGGTCAATCGCCTGGCGCAAGCGGAATCGGGTGAGATCCGGGCCGAGGATTTCCATCGCATCGAGCACCGACACCGAACTCGCCTGCCCGGTGATCGCAGCAAACATCAGCGGCATCGCATCGCGCAGTTTCAGCTCGAGGGATTCGACCACCGCCTGAATCGTCGCGGTGATGCTGTCCTTCTCCCACTGCCGCAGACTTTCCAGTTTCCACAGGATCAATTGCATCAACTGGCGAACCTGATCGCCGGAGAGTTTTTTCGACTCAAACAGCTTGGCATCCGGATTCACGCCGCCAGCAAAGAAGAACCCCGCCAGCGGTGCGACCTGGCTGAACGTTTCAACCCGGCCCTGCACGTGCGGCGCGATCTTCATCATGTAGTCGGAGTTGAACGCCCACTTCTGCACGCGGGCGGCAAACTCTTCCACCGGCAGATCGCGCAGCCACTGGCCGTTGAGCCACGACAACTTCTCGATATCGAAGATCGGCCCGCCGAGGGAAACGCGCTTGAGGTCGAAGTTGTCGACCATTTCCTGCAGCGAGAACTTCTCGCGCTCGTCCGGCATCGACCAGCCCATGCGCCCGAGGTAGTTGAGCATCGCTTCCGGCATGAAGCCCATGCGCTCGTAGAACGTCACCGAGGTCGGGTTCTTGCGCTTGGACAGCTTGCTCTTGTCCGGGTTGCGCAGCAGCGGCATGTAGCACAGCTCTGGTTGTTCCCAGCCGAAGTATTCGTAGAGCAAGATCAGTTTCGGTGCCGATGGCAGCCACTCTTCGCCACGCAGCACGTGGGTGATGCCCATCAGGTGATCGTCGACGACGTTGGCGAGAAAGTACGTCGGCAGGCCGTCGGTCTTCATCAGCACTTGCATGTCCATGCGATCCCACGGGATCTCGACGTCGCCACGCAACATGTCCGGCACTACGCAAACGCCTTCGCTCGGCACCTTCATACGAATCACGTGCGGTTCGCCAGCAGCCAGGCGCGCCGCGACTTCTTCCTTCGACAGCAGCAGTGCGCGGCCGTCGTAGCGCGGAGTTTCGCCGCGAGCCATTTGCTCGGCGCGCATCTGATCGAGTTCTTCAGCAGTGCAGAAGCACGGGAACGCATGACCCATGTCGACCAGTTGCTGGCAGTACTTCTGGTAGATATCGCCGCGCTCGCTCTGCCGATAAGGGCCGTGCGGGCCGCCGACATCCGGGCCTTCGCTCCAGTCGATACCGAGCCAGCGCAGGGCGTCGAAGATCTGCTGTTCGGACTCGCGGGTCGAACGCAACTGATCGGTGTCTTCGATGCGCAGGATGAACTCACCGCCGTGCTGCTTGGCAAAGCAGTAGTTGAACAATGCGATGTAAGCGGTACCTACGTGGGGGTCCCCGGTAGGCGATGGCGCGATGCGAGTGCGGACGGTGGTCATGGCTTGTCTCGAAAAAATGAAGAGCAGAACAATCAAGCGGCGAATGGTAACAGGCGACACCCGCCCCGCTCCAGCGGGCAGGGTATTTAAGCCGGATGCGCTAGGCCGTCCGATTTGTGTGAAGGCCATTCGCGAGCAGGCTCGCTCCCACAGGGAAACACAATGATCGTTCCCACGCTCTGCGTGGGAAAGCATCCTGTGACGCTCTGCGTCACGCGAGCGATGGGACGCAAAGCGTCCCGGGCGGCGTTCCCACGCAGAGCGTGGGAACGATCCCTTATACCGTAAGCAATCGTTCGCGCAGTTTGGCAATCTCGTCACGCATCTGCGCCGCCGCTTCAAACTCCAGATCCCGCGCCAATTGGTACATCTTCTCTTCCAGCGCGCGGATGCGTTTGGTGATTTCGCTTGGCGAGCGCAACTCGGCTTCGTACTTGGCGTTCTCTTCGGCGGCCTTGGCCATGCCTTTGCGCTTCTTGCTGCGCGAACCCGGCACGGTGGCGCCTTCCATGATGTCGGCGACGTCCTTGATCACACCTTTCGGGGTAATGCCATTCTCAAGGTTGAAGGCGATCTGCTTCTCGCGACGGCGCTCGGTCTCACCAATCGCGCGCTCCATCGAACCGGTCATGCGATCGGCGTAGAGAATCGCCCGGCCATTGAGGTTACGCGCCGCGCGACCGATGGTCTGGATCAGCGAGCGCTCGGAACGCAGGAAGCCTTCCTTGTCGGCATCGAGAATCGCCACCAGCGACACTTCCGGCATGTCGAGGCCTTCACGCAGCAGGTTGATCCCGACCAGCACATCGAACACGCCGAGGCGCAAATCGCGGATGATCTCGACGCGCTCGACGGTGTCGATGTCCGAGTGCAGATAACGCACGCGCACGCCGTGGTCGGCGAGGTAATCGGTCAGGTCTTCGGCCATGCGCTTGGTCAGCGTGGTGACCAGCACACGTTCTTCGATCGCTACACGCTTGGTGATTTCCGAGAGCAAGTCATCGACCTGGGTCAGCGCCGGCCGCACTTCAACCTGCGGGTCGACCAGGCCAGTCGGCCGCACCACCTGTTCGACCACGCGCCCGGCGTGCTCGGCTTCATAATTGCCGGGCGTTGCCGAGACGAAAATGGTTTGCGGGCTGACCCCTTCCCACTCGTCGAAACGCATGGGCCGGTTGTCAAGCGCCGAAGGCAGGCGGAAGCCGTACTCGACCAGCGTCTCTTTACGCGAACGGTCGCCCTTATACATCGCGCCGACCTGCGGCACGCTGACGTGGGATTCGTCGATCACCAGCAAGGCGTCGGCCGGCAGATAGTCGTAAAGGGTGGGTGGCGCCGCGCCGGCCGGACGCCCGGACAGGTAGCGCGAATAGTTTTCGATGCCGTTGCAATAGCCCAGTTCGAGGATCATTTCCAGGTCGAAACGGGTGCGCTGTTCCAGACGCTGGGCTTCCACCAGTTTGTTGTTGCTGCGCAGGTATTCGAGGCGCTCCTGCAATTCGACCTTGATGCCTTCGATAGCATCGAGCAGGGTTTCCCGAGGCGTCACGTAGTGACTTTTCGGGTAAAAAGTGAAGCGCGGCATCTTGCGGATGACTTCGCCGGTCAGTGGGTCGAAGGCGGAAATGCTCTCGACCTCGTCATCGAACAGCTCTATGCGGATCGCTTCGAGGTCGGATTCCGCTGGGAAGATATCGATCACATCGCCACGTACGCGGAACGTCGCCCGGGCGAAATCCATGTCGTTGCGGGTGTATTGCAAGTCGGCCAGGCGCCGCAGCAGCGCGCGTTGATCGAGCTTGTCACCGCGATCAACGTGCAAGACCATTTTCAGATAGGTTTCCGGACTGCCCAGACCATAGATGCATGAGACCGTGGTGACGATGATCGCGTCCTTGCGTTCCAGCAACGCCTTGGTCGCGGACAGCCGCATCTGCTCGATGTGGTCGTTGATCGACGCGTCCTTCTCGATGAAGGTGTCGGACGACGGCACATAGGCTTCGGGCTGGTAGTAGTCGTAGTAGGAAACGAAGTATTCAACGGCGTTGTTCGGGAAGAACGCCTTGAACTCCCCGTACAACTGCGCGGCCAGGGTCTTGTTCGGCGCCAGTACGAGCGTCGGCCGCTGGACCTGGGAGATGACGTTGGCAATGCTGAAGGTCTTGCCCGAACCGGTCACACCGAGCAGTGTCTGGTGCGCCAGCCCGGCGTCAATGCCCTCAACCAACTGGCGAATGGCTTCCGGCTGATCGCCGGCAGGCTCGAAGCGGGTGACTAGCTGGAATTCCGACATACACACCTCTGGAATCGCGGCGTTCCGCGTCAGACGGAGCACCACGAGGACGACCGCAAACGACCGATGTCGCGCAAGAAAAAACCTGGATTGTGCTGAATGTGGTGGCGATTGCCTGACCTTTCAAGGCAAACGTCCTACATCCGGTAAAGAGTCTGACAAAGTCAATCGACTAACGGTCAAGAAATAATCGGAAAAACTTACCCTAAAAGCCGATTCGCCTGTCGCCATTGCGCGGTGATGGCCTCTATACTAGCTCCCCGTTTGTGCACCGCTCTAGTGCATTCGGCTGGAGCGCGACACGTCCCTCCACTCTCCATTCAGAGCCGCCGTAATAATGAGCCTGTTCTCCGCTGTCGAAATGGCACCCCGCGATCCAATCCTGGGCCTCAACGAAGCATTCAACGCCGATACCCGGACCACCAAGGTCAACCTGGGCGTGGGCGTGTACTGCAACGAAGAGGGGCGAATTCCACTGCTGCGCGCGGTGATCGAAGCCGAGACGATTCGCGTCGCGCAACACGCTTCGCGCGGTTACCTGCCGATCGATGGCATCGCTGCCTACGACCAGGCCGTGCAGAAATTGCTGTTCGGCAACGACTCGCCGCTGACCAGCGCCGGTCGCGTCATCACCACTCAGGCCGTCGGCGGGACCGGCGCACTGAAAATCGGTGCCGACTTCCTCAAGCAACTGCTGCCGAACGCCGTCGTGGCGATCAGCGACCCGAGCTGGGAAAACCACCGCGCGCTGTTCGAAACCGCTGGTTTCCCGGTGCAGAACTACCGTTACTACGACGCTGCCACCCATGACGTGAACCGTGCCGGCATGCTCGACGACCTCAACGCCCTGCCGAACGGCTCGATCGTTGTCCTGCATGCTTGCTGCCACAACCCGACCGGCGTCGACCTGACCCCGGCGGACTGGAACAAGGTGCTGGAAGTGGTCAAGGCCAAAGGTCACGTGCCGTTCCTCGACATGGCTTACCAGGGTTTCGGCGACGGCATCGACGAAGACGCCGCCGCTGTGCGCCTGTTCGCCGAATCCGGCCTGACCTTTTTCGTCTCGAGCTCGTTCTCCAAGTCGTTCTCGCTGTACGGCGAACGCGTTGGCGCACTGTCGATCATCAGCGAATCGAAAGAAGAAAGCGCGCGCGTGCTGTCGCAGGTCAAACGCGTGATCCGCACCAACTACTCCAACCCGCCGACCCACGGCGCCAGCATCGTTGCTGCGGTGCTGAACAGCCCGGAACTGCGCGCGCAGTGGGAAGCCGAGCTGGCCGAGATGCGCCTGCGTATTCGCGGCATGCGCGAGCAGATGGTTGCCCTGCTGGCGGAAAAAGCCCCGGGCCGCGATTTCAGCTTCGTTGGTCGTCAGCGCGGCATGTTCTCCTACTCCGGCCTGACCACTGAACAAGTGCATCGCCTGCGCAACGAGTTCGGTATCTACGCCCTGGACACCGGCCGCATCTGCGTGGCCGCGCTGAACCAGAGCAACATCAAGGCTGTGACGGACGCGATCGTTCAGGTCATCTGATTTCGGCCAGTGATGAAAAACGGGAAGCCTTTTGGGCTTCCCGTTTTTATTTGTCTCTGGAAACGCCTTGCAACCTCTAGACTGCACACAATTCAAAGTGTAGGAGCTGACGAGTGCAACGAGGCTGCGATCTTTTGATCTTGTTTCTAAGATCAAGATCAAAAGATCGCAGCGTTCCGCAGCTCCTACCGGTTTTGTGTACACCCGAGATTTTTTGAAGAGAACCCACATGAAAAACGACAACCTGCGCGCTGACCGTGACGACCTGGATGATTTCATCCCGCGCGCTCCGGCCAAGCGTGAAAAGAGCCTGGTGCTGCAAGTCGCCACCGGGGTATTCCTCGGTGGCCTGGCCCTGTGGCTGGTGCAACTGGCGGCGACGGCGGTCTATGCCAAGCTGATGCTCGGCACGATTACCTTCGGCAGTTAAGCCAGCTCGGCCGAGCGTTGAGTGGCAGCATCGTCGTAAATCACATACAGCGATTCGGCGACCTGGCTCTTGATGGCCTTGCTGCTTTCAAGACCAAGCACGAAACCTTCAGCCTTGCCGCCAGCGCGGTTCAATTCTTCGGCTGTGCTTGCCCCGGTGATTGCATCGAAAAGTTTTTCGGCGTGCGGGCCGATCCCTTTGGGCAGGCTGATCTGTGCAGTGCTCATGCGAGCACCTCGGTGTTACGGGTGATTTGAGTCATGGCGCGTACCTTTGCGGCGAATGGCCGGCAGCGCGTGTGACCACTTCCGGGCTGCCATGGTAGACCTCTGAGGCCTTTCTGGTAACCGCCAATCGCTGACAAAATGCCGTCCGTCCCGCTGAATCGCAAAAGTTGCCAGGCGATGCTTGACTTCTCTTTTTGAATCAGTAACATACGCACCAATTCCGCAATAGCTCAGTTGGTAGAGCAAGTGACTGTTAATCACTGGGTCCCTGGTTCGAGTCCAGGTTGTGGAGCCAAATAGCAAAGCCCCTGAATCGCAAGGTTCAGGGGCTTTTTTGTGGGCGCACGAAAAATACCAAAAGGCCGATCTGTTTGGGCAGATCGGCCTTTTCTGTTTCAGACGCAGCGGTCAGACATGTTCGCTGCTTTTCACCTGCACCCTAGGCGCGCCGTGGCCATGGTCGTGATCATCCGGCTCGATCACCGGCACTTCCTTGCCATCGCAATCATGCAGCTTGCCGTCGCTGAAGTAATCGCCTTCACGCAGCGCGGCGAGATCGCGATAACGCAGCGTGCGCTCTTCGGCGGCGGCGAACACCGATTGTTGATCCGAATTGCCGGCCGTGAAGTGGTTGAACGCCAGGTTGAGCAGGATCGCCATGATTGCCGACGAACTGATGCCCGAATGGAAAATAGTCGCGAACCAGCTCGGGAAATGATCGTAGAAGTTCGGCGCGGCGATCGGGATCATGCCGAAACCGATCGAGGTGGCAACGATGATCAGGTTGACGTTGTTGCGGTAGTCCACCTTCGACAAGGTGCGAATGCCGCTGGCCGCCACGGTGCCGAACAGCACGATCCCGGCGCCGCCAAGGACCGAAGTCGGTACGGCAGCAATCACCCGGCCCATGAACGGCAGCAGGCCGAGCACCACCAGGAACAAGCCGCCGGTAGCGACCACGAATCGGCTCTTGATCCCGGTCACCGCCACCAGCCCGACGTTCTGCGCGAAAGCACTTTGCGTGAACGATCCGAAGATCGGCGCGAACATGCTCGACAGCATATCGGCACGCAGGCCGTTACCCAAGCGTTTGGAATCCACCTTGGTGTCAATGATCTCGCCCACGGCGAGGATGTCCGCCGAGGTTTCCACCAGCGTCACCATGACCACAATGCACATCGACAGGATCGCGGCGAAATGGAAGGTCGGCATGCCGAAGTGGAACGGTGTCGGGAAGCCGAACATGGGGCCGGTGGTGACACTGGAGAAATCCGCCATGCCAAGGAACACCGCCAGCACCGTGCCGATAACCATGGCCAGCAGAATCGACAGCCGAGAAATGGTCGCGCTGCCAACCTTGCTCAGCAGCAACACCAGCACCAGCGTGACCGCCGCCAGACCGATGTTCTGCATGCTGCCGAAGTCCGGCGCGTGGCTGTTGCCGCCCATCGCCCAGCGTGCAGCAACAGGCATCAGCGTCAGGCCGATGGTGGTGATCACAATGCCGGTGACCAGCGGCGGAAAGAACTTGGTGATGCGAGAGAAAACCGGCGTGATCAGCAAACCGATCAACGAGGCGGCAATCACCGCACCCAGCACCGATTGGAAACCGCCCTCCCCGCCGCTGCTGACGATCGCAACCATGGTCGCCACGCCGGAGAACGATACGCCCTGGACCAGCGGCAGCTGACAGCCAAAAAACGGTAGACCCAGGGTTTGCAGCAACGTCGCCAGCCCCCCCGCAAACAATGAAGCAGCAATCAACAGACCAATGTCCGCAGGCGACAGACCGGCCGCCTGGCCAATGATCAGTGGCACCGCAACGATACCGCCGTACATGGTCAGAACATGTTGCAGGCCGTAAGCCATATTCGCGCCGACCCCGAGGTTTTCGTCCTCGGGCCGTTGGTGTGAAACATGGGGCGTTTTCATGGTGGGGGGTTCCCTGGTTTTTGTTATGCGCACACTGTATTCAATACTCAGGACAAATGTCCATAGAGTTGTATACAACTTATCAGTCACATAATGGTTAGGTAGCCATCCAACCTTCTAGCCTGCGCTTCTTGCCCTAACAAATCCGGCAACACATCCCCGCTGCGTCCGCACCAGTGCCCACTAGGCTGAAGTGTTCACGGCGACCGACGGTGCAGTCGCGCTCTTTTTTATACATATAAAGTATGCATAATGAAGTCATTCAAGATTCAGTACGACAAAAGCAAAAACGCAGCCAACAAACTCAAGCACAAAGGCATCAGCCTCGCCGAAGCCGAACCGGTTTTCCATGACGAACGCGCACTGACACTTGAGGACAACGACCATGACGAACAACGCTGGATCACCCTCGGCCTCGATGCCAAAGGTCGTGTGCTTGCCGTTGCTTACAGCTATCGCGAAGCCAATGTTGTTCGAATCATTTCCGCACGTCTCGCCACACCCAGCGAACGGCGCGCGTATTTTCAGGAGGCTTGAACGATGAAAGACGAATATGACTTTTCCACAGGTAAACGCGGCGCAGTAGCGCCGAACAAGGGCAAGACACGCATCACCATCATGCTTGATGACGCGGTGATCGAAGCAGCGCGTACTGCCGCAGAAACCGAGGGCTTTGGCTACCAGACTGTGATCAACAACACCCTGCGCCATGCTCTGCTTGATAGCCCACGCCAGCAGGGAAGCGCTGACGATTCAGGTCTGACGGGGCAATTCAAGAAAGGCATCACCGCCACCGATCTCAAGAGTCTCGAGCGAAAGCTGTCAGCGGCCATCGGCGAAATCCGTCGCGTATTGGAGCCTGATGTAAAGCCTTAGATGGAGGCTGGCGCGATGACCCGAGCCAGCGCTTGTCGCACACGCGGTGAATCAGGCACCTGAAGATCGAACTCGCGCCGCAGCAATTTCATCAGCTCGTCGACGTCCGCCACCTCGCGCCGCTCACTGTCCGCGCCCATGTGATGAATGGCAAAACTGCCGTTGTTCAGGGTTTTGCGCCAGCCAGCGCCGGTACGCGCGACCATCAGGCGCTGGGCAAAAGGTGACTCGGGATGGGTGGAGACGTACCAGTTGCCGACGCTGTAATCGATGTCTTCCTGGCGTTGCAAATCGAACAGGTACATCGGCCGCCATTCGCCTGCGACCTTGGCGCGCAGCAGGTAGCCATCGCTCTGCTTGTCGATGCGGTAGGGTTCGTGCGGGGTTAGTTGCTCATGTTCACTGTCGAGCAACAGCGGCGCGGTGGGCACCATGCCGCCGAAGCCGACATCGGTGATGTAACGCACTGCATCGATGGTCACCAGACTCAAACGATGGGTCCGCGCCGTCCAGCTGCCTTCCGGCTGATTCATCACCACGCGCCCGCTGATCGCCCGCGCGTCGAAGCCCAATTCAAGCAGCAGCGCATAGAACAAATGATTGAGCTCATAGCAGTAGCCGCCCCGCCCTTGCTGCAACACCTTGTCTTCGATGGAGACCAAGTCGATCAACACCGCCTCTCCACTGATCGTTGCCAGATTTTCGAAAACAAACCGAGCGGTGTGGCGCAGTTGCAACTGACGCAAGGTTTCGAGCGTCGGCGGCGGCGGCGCATCGAAACCCAGACGTTGCAGGTACAGATTGGTATTGGTCAGCCGTGGCGCACTCATTGCTCGATCCTTATGCATGGGCCGCAGAACACTGCGTGGATGTTGCCCTGTATACGGGATCAGGCACGGCTTTCGACAATTGATTTCGCCAATCGCCCGTTCAGCGCTTTTTCCGCGAAGCGATGCGAATCCACGTCGGCGCATGGTCGCTGGCGTGCGGTTCGTTACGCACCCAGGCGTCAACACCGGCGTCGTGCAGATACGGGCTCAATGCCGGGTTGAGCAGCAGGTGGTCGATGCGCAGGCCGGAATTGGTTTGCCAATGGTTACGGAAATAATCCCAGAAGGTGTAGAGGCGCTCTTCGGGATACACGTGGCGCAGAGAATCGGTCCAGCCCTGATCCAGCAGCCGCTGGTAGCACTCGCGGCTTTCGGGTTGCAACAAAGCATCCTTGAGCCAGGATCGGGTGTTGTAGATGTCCATGTCGGTGGGCACGACATTGAAGTCACCGGCCAGGACCACCGGGTGATCGCTGCTTTGCAGGTCTTTGGCGTAATTGATCAGACGCTCGAACCAGGCCAGTTTGTAATCGAATTTCGGCCCCGGCTGCGGGTTGCCGTTGGGCAGATACAGGCAACCGACCAGCACACCGTGCACCGCCGCTTCGATATAACGGCTGTGGGTGTCATCGGGATCGCCGGGCAAACCGCGTCGACTCTCCAACGGCTGCGCATCACGCGCCAGAATCGCCACGCCATTCCATGACGCCTGGCCCTGCCAGATTGCGCCGTAACCGGCGGCCTCCAGTTCGGCGGCGGGAAATGCGCTGTCGACTGATTTGAGCTCTTGCAGGCAGACGATGTCCGGTTGCTCGCGTTTGAGCCATTCCAGCAGATTCGGCAGCCGCGCGCGCATGCCGTTGACGTTGAAGGTGGCGATCCGCAGGTTTTTCATCGTCTGCAACTCCTGCCCGGTGGGATTGCAAATTGTGACCCTGAGAACGCCGCGCAGGTTGCATCGAATCACAATACGACAGCTCAGACGCGATTACGCAGCCATTGCAGAAAGCCTCTTTTCGGCGCGACCACGGGCGTTTCCTCGGTCAGCGACTGTGCCTTGTGCAGACGGAAATCGAGCAACGCCTGCATCGCATCATGAATGTCATGGCGCGCGTCCAGGCACGGTTTCAGGTAGGACTTCTCGATGCGATACAGGGCGCAGAAAGTCTTCGCGGAAAAATCCGCCGGCAGCGCGGTGTCGGAAAGAATCCCGGCCTCACCGATCACCTCGCCCGGCCCCATGCGCCCGGATTCAAGTGGCGCACCATGGCGCTTGAGCGTCACCGATACCACGCCGGATTCAATGATGAACAAATGATCGCTGACCTCCCCGCCCGCGAGAATCGTTTCGCCGGCGCGGAAAGTTTGCAGGGTCATGTTCTGGCTGAAGGTGTCTTTCTCTTCTTCACGCAGAGTCGAGAAGATCGGTGAGCTTTCCAGCAGCGCCCGTGGCCGCGACAACTGCGGTGCGGCGCTGGTCTCGTTGCTGGACAGCAGGTTGACCCCGGACGCCTGCAAATGCCGGTAAGCGAGGTCGAACAACTGATTGCGCACCACGCGCTTCTCGCCCATCGAGGCGACAAACCCGCTGATTTCGTATTCCGCGCCGCCGCTGGCAGAACTCTTCAACGACACGCTCGGCGCCGGTGTGTCGAGCAATTGCCGGCAGCCTTGCATCGCTCGCTCCAGCGCCTCGATTACCGAACTGGGTCGGGCATGGGGGCTGACGGGCACGCTGACGGAAACGCCGAACATATTGCTCGGTCGGCTGAAGTTGATGATTTTGGCTTTCGCCGCCAGCGAGTTGGGAATCACGGCCATGCTGCCCTGACTGGTTTGCAGACGCGTGGCGCGCCAGTCGATGTCGGTGACGCGGCCCTCGGTGCCGTCGATGGAGATCCAGTCATCAAGTTGATAGGGCTTGGTGGTGTTGAGGACGATGCCGGAGAACACGTCGCTCAAGGTGCTCTGCAAAGCCAGGCCGACAATGATCGCCAACGCGCCGGACGTCGCCAGCACACCTTTGACTGGCAGATCGAGCACGTACGCCAGCGCCGCAATGATCGCGATGAGGAAAATCACCGCGCCGAGCAAGTCCTGCAACAGCCGGCCGGTATGGCCGACCCGTTGCATCATCACCGCGCCGATCAGCACCGTCAGGGTCCGCGCACCAAACAGCCACCAGCCGATCTGCAGCCCGGTTGCCGCCAGATGCAGCGGCACGTTGTCGGCCCACGGCGCCGGCTCCATCGGGTTGAGGCCTTCGTTGAACAGCACAATGCTGAACAGGGCGAAAATCAGCACCCGCACCAACAGCTTCCATTCGCTGCCGCGAGAGCTGATCAGCCGCCACAGGCCAAGATCGAGCAGGATCAGGATCAACGCGCTAAACAACGGGTGTTCGGTCAGCAGAGACAGCATCAAACAACTCCGACAAAGGCCAATCGCGAGAAGATCGCACAGATTGGCACAGTGTAGGAGCAATTGATTTCGGTGGAGGAGCACCGGCTTACAAACACGGCAAAACCCTGAGCTGACGAAGGCTGCGATCTTGAGGCTGTGGGACGCGGAGCGTCCCCGGCTGCATTCCCACGCAGAGCGTGGGAACGATCAGACGCTGAACAACCTGTGGGAGCGAGCCTGCTCGCGAAGGCGTCATGTCAGTCACTACTTCTTCGACCGAATCAGAGCATTCGCGAACAGGCTCGCTCCCACAGTGGAGTTTCAGTTGCCAGTAAAGCTCGGGGTCAGGCGTGCATCTGGCCAAAACGCCCGGACTGGAAGTCGGCGAAGGCCTGGTGGATTTCCTGCTCGGTGTTCATCACGAACGGGCCATGGCCGACGATCGGTTCGTCGATCGGCTCGCCACTGAGCAGCAATACCACCGCGTCTCCGCTGGCCTGGAGGGTGAGTCGATCACCGTCGCGTTCGAACAGCGCCAACTGCCCTACCCCAACCGATTCCGCGCCGTTGACCTGCACCGAACCCTTCAACACCACCAGCGCGGTATTACGTCCTTCGTGCAGATCAAGCGTCAGCAACTTGCCGGCATTGAGGCGCAGATCCCACACGTCGATTGGCGTAAAAGTCCGTGACGGTCCGGTGTGCCCATCGAATTCGCCGGCGATCAGACGCAGGCTGCCGGCGTTGTCCTTGAGCGCGATGCTTGGAATGTCGCGGTCGAGAATGGTCTGGTAACCCGGCGCGGCCATTTTGTCCTTGGCCGGCAGGTTGACCCACAGCTGGACCATTTCCAGCTTGCCGCCGGTTCGGGCGAAGTTTTCCGAGTGGAATTCCTCATGGAGGATGCCGGACGCTGCGGTCATCCACTGCACATCACCCGGGCCGATGGTGCCGCCGCTGCCGGTGGAGTCGCGGTGTTGCACTTCGCCGTCGTAAACGATGGTCACGGTTTCGAAACCACGGTGCGGGTGCTGGCCGACGCCACGCTGTTCAGTGGTCGGGGTGAATTCGGCAGGACCGGCGTGATCGAGCAGCAGAAACGGGCTGATGTGCTTGCCCAGGTGGTCGTAGGAAAACAGCGTGCGCACCGGGAAACCATCGCCGACCCAATGGCCGCGCGGGCTGGTGTAAATGCCGATGATATTTTTCATGGGGTCTCCAATGGGTAAATGCATTGGATTAAGCGTAAGGGCATATCGAATATTCGACTAGAGGGTGGAAATCGGCTTGAGTGTTCCATATGCAGAACAATTGAGTCAGCGGCGCGCATTTCGCGAGCAGGCTCGCTCCCACAGGAATCTGCAATGGTTCAGAGGCACCGTGCGAGGCCGTGCATGGCTTCGCGCAACCTGTCGATGGCGCGGTCGATGACAGCGCTGTCACTGTCTCGGCACGCCGTGTCCAGATCTGCACACGCCGCAACAACCCGCGCAGCCCCAACCATTTGCGCACCGCCCCTGATGCGATGGGCCAGCTCACGCAGGCCGTTGCGGTCGCCGACGTGGGTCTGATCCAGAGCCTGGAGATCATCGCGCAAGCTATTACCGACTTCCTTGCGCAAACGCTCGATCAACGATTGATCGGCATCGGCCATCTGCTCCAGGGCACTCAGATCAATCTCGACGGGTTCGGCATTTGGCGGTTCATCTTCGTGGCGCTCGCAACGATGAGCGCCTTTCAGGGCTTCAGCCAGATCATGCAAACGAATCGGTTTGAACAGGCAACCGTCCATGCCAGCGTCCAGACAACGCAAACGCTCTTCGACCTGCGCATTGGCCGTAAAACCGAGGATCAGACAGGGTGCGCGGCCGCTGGCGGCTTCTTCGTTGCGAATCGCCTGTGCCAGCTCATAGCCATTGCGTCGCGGCATGTTGCAGTCGGTAATCACCACATCGAAGGCCTGGGTTCGCCAGCGGTCCAGCCCCTGTTCGCCATCGCCCACATCTACCGTGCGATGCCCCAGTTCGCTCAATTGCCAGCACATCAGCAAGCGGTTGACCGGGTGATCGTCCACCACCAACACGCTTGATACACAGGTAGCGGCTGCCGCCTCGGGCGTTGCCAGTGTGGTCGTCACAGCTGTCAACAGCGGCAAGGACAGATTCATTTCCACTCGCGTGCCTTGCCCGAGATCACTATCGAGACCCAGCGTGCCGCCCATCATTTCGCAGAGGTTACGGCTGATCACCAGACCCAGGCCGGAACCGCTGCGCGCCGCTTGAAGACTATTGCTCGCTTGAACGAACGGGCTGAACAGGCGCTTTTGATCTTCGCCGCTGATGCCGATGCCGTTGTCTTCGATGCGCAACAGCAAGTCCACTTCAGCGTCGGTCATGGCGATGACCTGCAAGCGCAAACTCACCTCGCCCACCTCAGTGAATTTGATCGCATTGCTCAACAGGTTCGACAGCACCTGTTTGAAGCGCGTCGGATCAATCAGCACATCCACGTCGGCGCGCGGATCAAGTTCGATGCGCCACGAGAGCCGTTTCTGCCGCGCCAGCCCTTCGAACACTCGGCATACCGATAACACCGTCTCGCGTAAATTGGCCCGCTCGGGCGAAAGGGACAAATGCCCCGACTCGATACGGGCGATGTCGAGAATGTCGCCAATCAACGCCAATAATTGCTGGCCGGCATTCGACGCCACCTGAATTGCCAGTCGATCAGTCACGCCCTCCTCTGCGCGCTTGAGCGCCAGTTCGAGCATGCCGATCAAGGCGTTCATCGGTGTGCGAATCTCGTGGCTCATGGTCGCCAGGAAAGTGCTTTTGGCCCGATTGGCCTCATCCGCTGCGTCCTTGGCCTGTTGCAGTTGCAACAACCATTGCTGGCGCTGATGGATCTGCCGACGCTGCCAGCCGATCCAGATCAGGGCCAGCAGCAGCAAGCCTGCGGCGCCGGCAAAACCAAGCAGAATTTCGCGGCGATGGCGCGACCAATAGCTGTCCTCCACCACCACATCGTGGCTCCAGCGCTCGACCAGTTCATCCATTTGCTGCGGCGCGATGCTCAGCAACGCCTTGTTCAGGATCGAGTGCAGCAGCGCCGACTGCGGCGCCGTGGCCAAAGCGATGCGCGCCGGCTGATCGCCTACGGTGCCGGTAATACGCAGGCGGTCGCGGTATTGGCGGGCGATCAGAAAACGCGCCACCAGCAACGAGCTTACCGTCACGTCGACCTGTCCACGGGCAATCAGCGCCATGCCTTCGGCGGGGCTTTTGACTTCGACCAGACGCAGGCCGGGAACCCGTTGCAAGAGGTATTCGCGCAACGGGTGGCCGCGATAGATCGCCAGGCGTTTGCCCGCCAGTTCGTCGAGCGGCAATGGATGTGGTCCGTTCGCTGCGCTGACTAGCACGAACGGATTGTTCAGATAGGCGCGGGTGAATTGCAGCTGCGCTTCCCGCTCGGTGCTCGGCGTCACCACGGGCAAAATATCGAGTGCGCCGGCCTGAAGTTGTTCGAACTGGTCGTTCAGCGAGGTGCCACGCACGATCTCGAAATTCAGCCCGCTGCGCTGCGCAATCAGGCTCAGCAACTGCGCTGCCAGCCCGTTGAAGCGTCCATCAGCATCGAAAAACGCCAACGGCGCGAAGTCTTCGACAGCGCCGACCCGCACCACCGGGTGCTGATCCAGCCACTGCTGCTCGGCGGCGCTGAGCTGTACCCGCGACTGTTCGGCCATCTCGGCGAGGCCGACGCTCCAGCGCTGTTCGATCAGATGGCGACGCTCCATGGGCACGGCCAGCAAGGCCTTGTCGACGATGCGTTTGAACACCACATCGCTGCGCAACAACGCAAAGGCGAACGGATTGGCATCAAGCCCCGACGGCCCGGCCAGTTGCAGGTCGTTGCGATAGTTGGTGTTGATCAGATAATTGGCGCTGATGAAGTCGCCCAGGTACACGTCGTCGGCACCGAAGGCGACCGCGCCGAGTGCATCCATGGCCGAAGCGTAAAGCTGCACGTGGGCGCCGGGGTAGAACGCCTGAACATGGGCCAGCGGCAGGTAATCCTCGACCATGGCGATGCGTTTGCCTGCAAGGTCGGCGGGCAGTTTCTCGTCGTGACGCGTGACCAGCATCGGCTGATCTTCAGCATACGGCCGCGACAGAACAAAGGCCGGATCCGCCGCTTCGAAACTGTTCGAGGTGCCCAGGAGTTCGACGTCAGCGCGCTTGAGTGCGGCCATCAGTGCGGGACGATCGGCGAAACGCCGCACTTCGATCCTGATGCCGAGCAGTTGTGCCAGCAGATCGGCGTAATCGGCGGTCAGCCCTTCCAGTTCATGCTGTTGGCGGGTGATCTCAAAGGGCGGGTAATCCGGGCCGGAGATGCCCATGCGCAAGACTGGATGCTCACGCAGCCACTGGCGCTCCCGATCATCGAGGCGCACCTGGATACCCCCCGGTTCGAGGCGCGCCAGCACCTCCAGCGTCTGCGGCTGGTCATTCGCCCCGACCGAGGCAACAAGCCCCAGCCACAGCAATAAAACCCGCAGTCCCTGCGTCATGTCGGGGTACTCAGATCAAGTGATTGCGCTTGGCGAACTCACGCAGAAGCACCAGCGAACCCAGGCCAAGTTTCGCCATCATGCGGGTCTTGTAGGTGCTGACGGTTTTGTGACTCAGGTGCATTTCCAAAGCGATGGCCTTGTTCGGTTTGCCCAGCGCCAGATTCACGAAAATGCATAACTCTCGATCGGACAGCTGCGCGATCAGCTCCTTTTCCGTGCGTTGCACGGCGTTGTACAGACCGCTGGTATTGGGCAATGCGGAGAAATAAGTGTGGCCGGACATCAATGCCTTGATGGCTTCGTGCAGCAGAGTCAGTTGATTGCTCTTGGTCACGTAGCCCCGTGCGCCGGCGCGCAGACAGCGCTCCTGGTAATGCGTGGGCTCATGCATGCTGAACACCAGCACCCGGCAACGCGCCGTTGGCGCCTTGATCTGGATTCGCGTCAGCACTTCCAGACCGTCCATCGATCCCAGCCCCAGATCGAGCACAACCAGGTGCGGATCATGCGCGCAGATCAACGGCACGACTTCATTGCCATTGGACGCTTCATGAATCCGGGTGAAGCCTTGAGCCTGCAGAACGATCCGAATGGCCGCGCGCACGACTGGATGGTCATCGACGATCAGCGCTGACTTCATTGGGACTCCTGCAAAATCGAAGACACCGCAACAGTCTGTCCCGGAGTCGGTGGCTGCGCCGGCACTGTTACATGGATGGGCAAGAGAATCACCTGTCAGGTCTGACAGTTGTGCAGAGTGTTTTTTTATGCATTGGCATGGCGCAACGATGCGTGGGCGTCAGGCGCTGCCTGGGGTTCGTCGCAAGTTTCGACTCTCGCCATTACCTGCCCGATGAGCTGTGAATTGGGCAATGGCGTCGGGCTGATCTGCGCGTTTTCCTGAGCAAACCCGGCAGCCGCCTGCAAAGGTGCCGACGGTTCGTTGTAGATCAGAGCATGGCGAACCTGTGGGTTATCGAGCAGAAAGCCCAGCAGATCGAGAGAGCCTGCCGCCAGTTCGGCATTGATCACCAGCACATCGAACGGCTCGCAGCCATAGTCGACCAGGGTCAACAGTTCGCCGAGAGTCTGCACCGGGGCGACGCGGTAGTAGCCGAGCGCGTTGAACAGGCGCTCGATTTTCATGCGATGAAAATGCTGCGGGTCGGCGATCAGGATGCGCAACGCTTTGTTGCTCATGGTCATTCTCCCGGTGAGGTTTGGGGAGGGCAAGACTACGCAAGCGTCGGCGATAGCTCTGTAGGACTTTTCCTAAAAATTTGGTCATTCATCCGGCGGCCCTGACGCACCAATATCCCCTGCTCGCGAAGGCGGTATACCTGTCAGAAATTTATTGACTGACACGGCGCCTTCGCGAGCAGGCTCGCTCCCGCAGGGGAAAGCATTCCATGGCGGTTATTGCCAGCCGAACCGGCGGATGTAGAAGCCTTTAACGGCTTGGGTCAGCGCCATGTACGCCAGCAGAATCACCGGCAGAAACACGAAATACAGCGACGGCAGCGCCTGCAACTTGAAGTAATGCGCCAGCGGCCCCATTGGCAGGAAGATGCCGACCGCCATGATGACCCCGGTCATCACCAGCAGCGGCATGGCGGCGCGGCTTTGCAGGAACGGGATCTTCGGCGTGCGGATCATGTGCACGATCAGCGTCTGGGTCAGCAGACCGACCACGAACCAGCCGGACTGGAACAGCGTTTGGTGATCCGGCGTGTTGGCGTCGAACACGTACCACATCAAGGCGAACGTCGTGATATCGAAGATCGAACTGATCGGGCCGAAAAACAGCATGAAGCGCCCGACGTCAGCCGGCTGCCAGCGCTGCGGCTGTTTCAGCATCTCGTCGTCGACGTTATCGAACGGAATGGCGATCTGCGAGATATCGTAGAGCAGGTTCTGCACCAGCAGGTGCATCGGCAGCATCGGCAGGAACGGGATGAACGCGCTGGCAACCAGCACCGAGAACACATTGCCGAAGTTGGAGCTGGCAGTCATCTTGATGTACTTGAGCATGTTGGCGAAGGTGCGCCGCCCTTCGAGCACGCCCTCCTCCAGCACCATCAGGCTTTTTTCCAACAGGATGATATCCGCCGCTTCCTTGGCGATGTCCACCGCGCTGTCCACGGAAATGCCGATGTCGGCGCTGCGCAGCGCCGGCGCGTCGTTGATACCGTCGCCCATGAATCCGACCACATGGCCGTTGCCCTTGAGAATGCCGACGATGCGCTCTTTGTGCGATGGCGTGAGTCTGGCGAAGACGTTGGTCGTCTCGACCGCCATAGCCAGCTCAGCATCGCTCATGCGCTCAATGTCATTGCCCAGCAGCAAACCCTGTTGGGCGAGGCCGACCTCGCGGCAGATTTTCGCCGTCACCAGTTCGTTGTCACCGGTCAGCACCTTGACCGCCACGCCATGCTCGGCCAGGGCCTTGAGCGCTGGCGCGGTGCTTTCCTTCGGTGGATCGAGGAATGCCACGTAACCGATCAGCGTCAGCTCCTGTTCATCGGCCAGGCTGTAAATTTCGCGACCTGCTGGCATTGAGCGAGCCGCGACCGCCACCACGCGCAGACCTTCGGCGTTGAAGGCGCCAGTGACTTGGCGAATCCGCACCAGCAATTCATCGCTCAAGACTTCATCGACCTCGCCGTGACGCACCCGACTGCACACCGCCAGCACTTCTTCCACCGCGCCTTTGCAGATCAATTGATGGGGCTGACCGCGGCCCTCCACGACCACCGACATGCGCCGGCGATTGAAGTCGAACGGGATTTCATCGACCTTGCGAAACGCACTGCCGACTTTCAACTCGCGATGGATTTCGACGTGTTCCAGCACCGCCACATCCAGCAGGTTTTTCAGGCCGGTCTGGTAGTAGCTGTTGAGGTAGGCCAGTTCCAGCACAGCGTCAGAATCCTCACCCCAGACATCGACATTACGCGCGAGAAAGATCTTGTCCTGAGTCAGGGTGCCGGTCTTGTCGGTGCACAGCACGTCCATGGCGCCGAAGTTCTGGATCGCGTCGAGGCGTTTGACGATGACCTTTTTGCGCGACAGGAACACGGCGCCTTTGGCCAGGGTCGAGGTGACGATCATCGGCAGCATTTCCGGGGTCAGGCCGACGGCAATCGACAGCGCGAAGAGCAGCGCTTCGCTCCAGTCGCCTTTGGTGAAACCGTTGATGAACAGCACCAGCGGCGCCATGACGAACATGAAGCGGATCAGCAGCCAGCTGACCTTGTTGACGCCCTGCTGAAACGAGGTCACCGCGCGGTCCGTCGCGCCGACCCGTTGCGCCAGCGCACCGAAGTAGGTGCTGTTGCCGGTGGTGAGAATCAGTGCAATCGCGCTGCCGGAGACGACGTTGGTGCCCATGAACAGAATGTTGTCCAGCTCGAGCGGGTTACGCGTGTCGCGATCGGTCTGCCGGGTGAATTTCTCCACCGGCATCGACTCACCGGTCATTGCTGCCTGGCTGACGAACAGATCCTTGGCGCTGAGCACGCGGCAATCGGCGGGAATCATGTCGCCGGCCGAGAGCACGATCAGATCGCCGGGCACCAGTTGCTTGATCGGCAGCTCCCGCCGTGGCCCATCCCGGCGCAGCACCGTAGCGGTGTTGCTGACCATGGCTTTGAGCGCATCGGCGGCCTGATTGGATTTGCTCTCTTGCCAGAAGCGCAGCAGCGTCGACAGCACCACCATGGAGAAAATCACCACGGCCGCCTTGAGGTCTTCGGTGAGCCAGGAGATCACCGCGAGCAGAGTCAGCAGCAGGTTGAACGGGTTTTTGTAGCAGTGCCCCAGATGGGTCCACCACGGCAGCGGTTGCTCGTGTTCGACTTCGTTGAGGCCATGTTGCGCGCGCAGAGTATCGGCCTCGACCTCGGTAAGCCCTTCGCCGTGCGTGCCCAACGACGGCAGCAACGCAGCGCTTTCTTCATGGGCGGCAGCGACCAGCGTGTTGGCCAGCGTCGGCGGCACTTCACGGCTGACCGATGTGTCATTGATCGAATCCAGCAGCGCGAGTCGACGGAAGTGCCGGGCAATGTGGCGGCTGCGCAGAAAGCCTGCGAAAAATTCCTTGAGCGTGAGTTTCATGGCTGTGTCCCCTGTGGTCAGCCGGGAAACCGTCGAGCAGGTACCGCCGCGCCCTGGCACCGGGAAAACCGGCACGGCAAGGCGTGGCACGCCGGTCGGGAATGACAGGCGTGTCGATAGGCGGCGCTGACGATTGAGGTCGTCAGCACGCTTGTTTCAGCGTCGTTGAGAAGGACGTCGAGACACGACCCAGAACTGGCCATGCACGGGATGCCGCTGCTCGCTGTTACGGCGAGACAACGGCAGGGAAAGGCTGCGCGTTATCTTGCCGAGAATCTGCCGGTGATCGAGACCGGCCGACAACTGTCACTCGAACAAGTACCCACTGTGGGTCTCCGCAATTGATGAAAACGCGCGCAGCTTACGCCCGCAGCGAAACGGCTGGAAGAGGTGTTTTCGGGGAATGTGGGGGGTGTTCAGGAAGGGTTCAGAATTTCCCCGCGATCGTTCCTGCGCTCAGCGTAGGAACGCCTCATCGGACGCTCCGCGTTCGGCTTCTGAAAGGGACGCGAAGCGTCCCGGGCTGCATTCCCACGCAGAGCGTGGGAACGATCATAATGTGGGGCTTTCCATGGCCCCTTCGCGAGCAGGCTCGCTCCCACATTTTGCCCTGCGTTCACAGAACCATTGTGGGAGCGAGCCTGCTCGCGAAAGCGGTATGTCAGGCAATGCAGATTCAGCTGGCAGTCGCCAACAACAACTCCGCCACCGAGCGGCTGTGCCCGCGCTGTTTGCCATGCTCGTACAGCGAGCCGGCGATTTCATCGGCGCGAATCGGCAGCACCGACAGCAGCGTATCGCTCAGGCCATGGCTGGCCTGGCAGAAGCCCTGCATATAAATGCCGGCCTTGCAGCGCTCGTCGGTGATCAGTTTGTAGTTGCGATCGACCTCGAACTCACCGAGGTATTCCTCCAGCGGCGCGAGCAACTTGCGGTGCATCTGCCGCTCGTAACCGGTGGCCAGCACCACGGCGTCATAGATTCGCACCGTGACTTCGCCGGTGGCGTTGTTGCGCACGGCCAGTTCGATACCGTTTGCGGTGGCAGTGGCGCTCTCGACGGTGGTCAGGGTGCGGAACGCATGGCGGGCAATCCCGGAAACCTTCTGCCGGTAGAAGATGCCGTAGATGCGTTCGATCAGGTCGATGTCGACAACCGAATAGTTGGTGTTGTGGTACTCGTTGACCAGACGCTCGCGCTCGACGCTGTTCTGCTGGAACACCAGATCAGTGAATTCCGGCGAGAACACTTCGTTGACGAACGGGCTGTCGTCCGCAGGCTTCAACGCCGAACCACGCAGGATCATGTCGACCTGCACCGACGGGAACGAATCATTCAGGTCGATAAAGGCTTCCGCCGCGCTCTGCCCGCCGCCGATGATGGCGATGCTCATCGGTTGGTTGTTCACGCACGGCTGCCTGGCCATTTGCGACAGGTATTGCGAATGGTGGAATACCCGGTGATCGCCCTTCAGTGCTTTGAACGCCTCCGGAATGCGCGGTGTGCCGCCAGCGCTGACCACCACCGAACGCGTGGTACGCACGAATTGCTGGCCGTCGCTGCCCCGGGAAATCACCCGCAAGGCCTCAACCTGCTGGTTGTGCAACACCGGTTCGATGAACTGCACTTCTTCGCCATAACGGCTCTGCGCGGTGAACTGCCCGGCCACCCAGCGCAGGTAGTCGTTGTACTCCATGCGGCATGGATAAAAGGTGCCGAGGTTGATGAAGTCGACCAGACGCCCGTGGTGCTTGAGGTAGTTGACGAACGAGTAAGGGCTGGTCGGATTGCGCAGGGTCACCAGGTCCTTGAGGAAGGAAATCTGCAACTCGCTCTGCGTCGACAAGGTGTTGCCGTGCCAGCTGTAAGTGGCCTGCTTGTCGAGGAACAGCACATCCAGTTCGCCCTGGATCCGGCCGCGTTCCTGCAGAGCGATGGCCAGTGCCAGGTTCGAAGGGCCGAAACCGACGCCGATCAGGTCGTGAACGATGGGCGATGCAATTGCCTGTGTCATTTCCAGTGTCCTCTGGATGAACCCCTCAACGCGGGGAAATAAAGCCTGGGTGGCCTGACCGGCCTGAATCAGGTCAGCAGGTCGTCTGTTGAGTAGGAACGAGGACGATGAAAGGAAATTTAACCGGCGCGGCTCACTGGCCATCCCATTGCTGGATGCGCAAGCGGCAATGCTTCATGGCGTTGACAATGTGTTTTTCCACCAGCGCCCGGGAGATGCCGAGGGTCTGAGCGATTTCCGGATGGGACATTCCTTCGATCTTGCGCAGCAGAAAACTGTCGCGGCACAGCGGCGGCAACTCGGCGAGTGCGCGCTGGAGCATTTCTAGACGCTGGCCGTGATCGAGGGTGCCATGGGGGGACGGGGTGAAATAGCGCTCTTCGTTGTCGAGCACGTCCAGCGATTCGACCTGGCGCAGCGCGTTGCGGCGGTGATCGTCGATAACCAGGTTCAGCGCGGTGCGATAAAGGAAGGCCCGTGGTTGTTCGATCGGCACCTCGCTGGAGCGCTCCAGCACCCGTACATAGGCGTCATGCACCACATCCTCGGCGACCTGACGGTTGCCCAGTCTGGCGTTGAGGAAACACACCAGCTCACGATAGTAGTTTTCCAACATGACTCCCGACCGCATCGATGCCGTTTCTGTCCTTGAGCGCACTGATCAGACCTGCGAATCACGCAGTAGCAAGATAGTGGCAACTTGAGGTGCGTAATTTATAGTAATTCTCATATAGATTTAAAGAGTTGATTCCATATCCCGGACAAATAGTCGTGGCCCGGCTGCGGTAACTCGATGTGTCTGCGGCTAAATTCCGTCGCCCATGCCTCGTTTACAGGACAGCCCCTGTGTCTGTCGTGCCTTGCGACGGGCCGCAACCACTGGCCGGAACCCTGCATGAATCGTCCCCGCCCCGCCCGTCGCGCGCTGTTTGCCGCCCTCTGTCTGATTCCCGTGATCGCCGTCGCTGCCTGGCAAGTCTTGCCACCCGGTCGCGACGCCGTTGCCACTGTGCAGGTCAGCCGCGGCGATATCGAAAACAGCGTGACGGCGCTCGGCACCTTGCAGCCGCGCCGCTATGTGGATGTCGGCGCACAGGCTTCGGGGCAGATTCAGAAGATTCACGTCGAGGCCGGCGATACGGTCAAGGAAGGCCAGTTGCTGGTGGAAATCGACCCGTCGACACAGAAAGCCAAGCTCGATGCCGGGCGTTTTTCCATCGAAAACCTCAAGGCGCAGCTGCAGGAGCAACGTGCCCAGCACGATCTGGCGCAGCAGAAATACCAGCGCCAGCAGAAACTCGCCGCCGGTGGCGCCACCCGCGAGGAAGACGTGCAGACCGCGCGCGCCGAGGTTCGCGCAACCCAGGCGCGCATCGACATGTTCCAGGCGCAGATCCGTCAGGCCCAGGCCAGCCTGCGCAGTGACGAGGCGGAACTCGGTTACACGCGCATCTACGCGCCGATGAGCGGCACCGTGGTCGCCGTCGGTGCGCGCGAAGGCCAGACCCTCAACGCGCAACAACAGACCCCGCTGATCCTGCGCATCGCCCG
>NZ_RCNX01000093.1:0-59195 GCF_004307595.1 Pseudomonas sp. Sample_23 | reverse complement strand
GTTGATTCCATTCCTGAGCCCATTGACCGAGGAGGAGCGGGCGCAGTATCTGCAGCGGTATCTGGCGGAAGTTGCCAAAACTTATCCGGCCTTGGCTGACGGCTCGGTGCTGCTGCCGTTTCCACGGCTGTTTATTGTTGCGACTCGCTGAATCACGCCTCTAACTTTCTTGAGTCCGCTACGTTATCTCAGGTCGGCGCATCCCTAGAAAGCAATCCGGTCGGTTCCCTCTCCCTCGGGAGAGGGCTAGGGTGAGGGGCCTCTTGGCGCATGCAAATCCGATCACCGCTGCACCGCCACCATCATCGTCCTCTGGCATCCTTTCAACTCGTTCACGCTGAACTCGTCGGAAATTTCCCTCTGTTTTCCAGGCTTTTACACGTGGTGCGCCATGGCTGTTTAAAGTCGAACCGCGTTACGTCCCGATGCCTACAAATCCTTGCGCCGCTGCCTACCGGTACGCCAGAATCCGCCGGCTTGTGCGCCTGGAGGGCGGTCGGTAACTTGGTTCGCGTCACTGATTTCCAGTGATCGGGTTTAGCAGCCCGGCCAGGATTGACCAACGGTTGCACATGTACCTTCCAGTCAGGCTTCGCCTGCACTTGATGGTGGCTGTGCGCATGGCACCCTCGGGTGCGCCGGGTTTTGGACTTCCTACCGGTCTGCTAAGGAATACGCAAGCCATCGTGCAGACGTTTGATCATTGCCAGACTCAGCTTGCGCTTGCGGTTCAATACTTCCGAAACATGGCCACTGGTGCCAATAAAGGACTCGAGATCCCGCGGCGTCAAGCCTTGCTGATCCATACGGAATTTGATGGCTTCAATGGGATCAGAGGGCGGCATCGGAAAATGCTGCTCCTCATACTTTTCAATCAGCAGAGCGAGAATTTCCCCAAACGTCAGACATGAAAAAACCGGCGACTGAGAGCCGGTTGGGCAGTAAGAATTTTTTAACCCTGCTGCAAGACCTTCAACGCCGCCGAAGCCAGAAACCCCGATCGGCTTTTCTCCTCAGGATGATGTAACACGTACTCATCAATGCGATTGAGCAAGTGCCCCGGCAGAGTGATGTTGAGCTTCTGTGCTTTGCCCAGGTATTTGACCACGTCGATATCCACTACCGCCCACGCACATCCGGCGTACTGCGGATTGGCGACATGCAGGCTCAATTTGCTGGCCGATGGAATCGGCGCACCGTCGTCTGCCAGAATTTCGAAATGACCTTCGATCGCCTCGCGCGCCATGGCGACAGCGTCATCAAGGTCGTCGCCGGCAGAAAAGCAGCCAGGAATGTCCGGCACTTCAACTCCCCAAGCGTGTTCCTCGTCGCCTATTGAAATCGCAATCGGGTAAAGCATGTTCGTGATCCTCCAAGGCAACGCTGAGAACGGATTCAGAGCATGGCCTGTTGCAAAATACTGATGGCCGTTTTTTTGAGCAGATCCTTTTTTGGATGCGGCACTGTTACCAATCCTGGTTTGGTTGGATGTTTGAAGTGATGATGACTGCCCCGAATACGTACCAGAAACCAACCGTCCGCGACGAGTTGTCCGATTAAAAAACGGCTGTTCACAACACCTCCCTGTGGTGTGCTTGGTGGTTACTATACCTACTGAATTCTACAGATCAATAGACTTGCTACCGTTCAGCCATTGTGGCGTCCGGCGAGGTGGTCAACCCAGTCTAGGCCGCGCGTGTTTGGAGGAACGATGGTTGTGTTGCAGTGTTTTGCGGTGACATTTACGCCGCAAAATGAAAGCAGATCGCTCAGCCAGTCATTGCGACTGATAGAGCGAGCTTACCCGTCGTTTCAACGAAGGAGGGCGACGTTGGTAGCGATCCTTCTCTGGATGATTTTCAGAGTCGCTGGGGTTCTTTTTGGAGCTGAAGGCTTTTCCTTGGAAACTGTCTTTCACCAACTTCCAGACACAAAAAAACCGGCCATCAATGCCGGTCTTTTCTATTCCTGCATCCCCCGTCAGACAACACAACGCGAGATCAATATTCGGTGGAGCGGGTAGAGGGAATCGAACCCTCATCTAAAGCTTGGGAAGCTTTCGTTCTACCACTAAACTATACCCGCTCAGAGCGGCTGACTTTGTACCAGACTCGGCCACGGATTTGAAGTTTTCTTTTCTCTGCGAGGGCTTTGCCGCGCAGAAATCGGTCGATCGCGAACAAGGACTGCGCCGGTGCAACAGGCACTTGCAGCTTGCAGCCTTGCCCGCGATGACGCTGTTTCAAATGGCCAGGGCATGGTGATCCTGCACAAACGAGTAGCGCGTTCGGCTGGCTTGCGGCGCAGGTTTCAGAAAGCCGAGCAGGGCGTTCTGGCTGTCGCGGCAGGCGGCTTTGTGCTCCATGTCGAGGAAGTGCCCGGTGGCTTGCAGGGTGGTAAAGCTGCTGTGCGCTACGTGATTGCCAAACAGGCGTGCGTCTTCAGCGGCGGTGTATTCGTCCCATTCGCCATTCAGGAACAGCACCGGCACGCTGATCTTTTTCGCCGCATTCAGATAGCACTGGCGATCGCTGTGCAGCACGTCGTTGATGTGAAAGTGCATCTGCCCGTACTCATGCTCGGCGAGGCTGCTGACATGGCGATAGTTGAAGCGCTTGAACAGCGACGGCAGGTGTTTGCCGATGGTGTTGTTGACCAGATGGCCGACCCGGTCGCCGTCGCGGCTGCCGAGGTAATCGACGCCGCGCTCAAGGTAATCGAGCATGTGCGCATTGATCACCGGGGAGAACGAGCTGATCACGGCTTTTTCGATGCGCCGCGGTTGCTGGGCGAGGGCGACCAGAGTGGCGGCGCCGCCCCAGGAGAACGACAGCACGTGTTCGGCGGCGAAGTGATCGATCAGCTCCAGCAGAATCTGCCCTTCGACTTCCTTCGTCAGATGTTTCTCATGCCGGTTGTGGGCTTTTGAGCGGCCCGCGTAGGGCTGGTCATAGCAGACCACGTTGAATTGCGGGTGCAGGTTTTTCACGGTCTGTGCAAACGACGCAGTCGTGGCCATCGAGCCGTTGACCAGAATGATGGTCTTTTCTGCGGCGTCTGCGCGATAGAACTCCGTGTAAACCCGATACTGACCCTGTATATCCAGCACAGCGATTTCTGGCCTCATGTCATAAGACTCCTGGCAAGCAAGCGGGTATGCGCGCAATCGAGATTGCACGAGCTTTGTGACAGGTAGGCATACGCCTGAAATTTGCTGGCCCATGTCGATCCGGTACGGCAGGTCGACGGGTGTTGTTATTGGCGGGCAGATTGCCGGCTGAGGCGCAGCCCTTGAGGGCAGACGACCGACAAAAAGTTTCTTGGAAGTATGTGGTGACTCATCGGTCACATTTCGGCCGACGTCCTTATTCAAGCAGGGGACTCAGGATCACGCAAGTGCCGTCGGCGAATTGTTCGACAACTTCGGCTGAGCGGTCGCCGGCTTAGAACAAATGAATCTCTTCGGTGCGCAAAGCGCGGTATTCGCCCGGTTTTAGCGCGTGATCGAGGGTCAGTTCGCCGATGGATTCGCGGTGCAGGCGCAGGACTTTGTTGTTGAAGAAACCAAACATGCGCTTGACCTGATGGTAGCGGCCTTCAACGATGCTCAGTCGCGCCGAGCGTGGGCCGAGCAGCTCAAGCTGCGCCGGTTGCGTGGTCAGATCTTCGAAAGCGAAGTAGATGCCCTCGGCAAATTTCAGCGCGTAGCTCGGGTCGATGTGCTGTTCGGTTTCGACGTAATAGACCTTCGCCAGTTTGGTTTGCGGCTGCGTCAGGCGCCGCGACCAGGCGCCGTCATTGGTGATCAGCATCAGCCCGGTGGTATTGAAATCCAGACGTCCGGCGATGTGCAGATCGTCCTTGTGCGGTTCATCGAGCAGGTCGAGCACGGTCGCATGCTGCGGATCGCGGGTGGCACTGACGCAGCCCGGGGGTTTGTGCAGCATGAAATAGCGCGCCGGTTTGCCGCTCTGCAGCACCTCATCGTCGACTTCGACCCGACTGAATTCCAGCACCTCACTGTGCGGGTCGCTGACGACTTTTCCGTCAATCCGCACGCGCTTTTCCACCAGCAACAGGCGAACCTGCTGACGGTTGTAGCGGGGCAGATTGCTGAGGAAGCGGTCGACGCGCATGGTCAGGATTCAACGGACGAAGGGCCGCGCATCTTACGGGATCGGCCGCCGGCCTGCTTGCAGTTGCGCTTCGACCTGTGCGCAGCGCGGGCACAGGCAGGCTTGATTGCGCAGTTCGGCCGGCAGCGCTTCGAGCACCGCCGGGTCGATAGTCACGCCATAGCACCAGCATTCGCGGTCGGCGGTGCGCGGGTCGGCGAGGCTGCAATCGTTGCGCGCACCGCAGGCCGGGCAGTGGTCGGGTTTGACGTCGTTATCAGGCATAGGTCGAGTGCGGCATTTCCATGCAGGTGCGGTTGCGCCCGGTTTGCTTGGCGCGGTACATCGCATGATCGGCCCGGGACAGCAGAGTGTGCAAGGTGTCATCGCGTTGCACGGTGGTGGCGCCGATGCTCACGGTCAGATGCAGGCTGTGGCCATCGTAGGCATATTTGTGTTGTTCGACGTGCTGGCGGATCTTCTCGGCAATTTTCTGCCCGGTCTCACCGTCGGTGTCTTTCAACAGAACGATGAACTCTTCACCGCCCCAGCGGCAGACGATATCGGCGTGACGCAGGCAACTTTGCAGGTCGCGGGCGAAACCGATCAACACCTGATCGCCAGCCATGTGGCCGTAGGTGTCGTTCAAGGCTTTGAAGTGGTCGAGGTCGAGCAACAACGCGGTCAGCGGCTTGGTTTCCCGTTGGGCCTCGTGCAGCGCTTGCGCGGCGAGGATGTCGAAGCCGCGTCGGTTCGGCAGTTCGGTGAGACTGTCGAGGGTGGCGTGCGCCTGAATCTTCGCCTGGAAGCGCTTGATCACTCGATTGAGCAAGGCCAGCACGATCAACGTCACCAGCAGGCAAATCAGCAGATTGAGATACAGCGACTGGCGGATCTCGCTCAGCGCGCCGTCCTCGCGTTTATCGACGAACAGGTACCAGTTCAACTCGGGGATAAACCGCACGTTGAGAAAGTGCCCCTGGCCCTGAGTGGAATATTCGTAGCTGCCGCTGTGCGGCTTGGGCAACTGGCTGACCAGACTTTTCATGCTCTCCAGTTCGCCAAGACTCTGGCCGATGTGCGCGCCTTCCGGGCCACCCTCGGCACCGGTCAATACGAGGCGGCCGAAAGTATCGACGAAGTACACGCTGCGTTGATAGCGCTGTTGATACTTGTCGATCAGCTTGATCACCGCGTCCACGGTCAGGCCCACGCCCGCGGCACCGATGAAGCGGTTGTGGTAGTCGTAGACCTTGTAGTTGATGAAGAACGTCAGGTTGTCCTTGTTGGCCAGATCCGGGTCGACGTTAATCTCGTACGGGTCCTGCATGTCGCGCACGCGGAAGTACCAGGTGTCGCGCGGTTCATCGACTTTGACCTGCTTGAGCACGCCCTTGGCGTGGTAGTAGGTGAGCGTGGCATTGGAAACGAAGAACGCCGTGTAGGCGCCGTAATGGGTCATGACCTCATCGAGATAGCGGGTCATCTGCTCGGGATTCTGCTCGCCGTCGACCACCCAGTCGCGCATGAACGTGTCACGGGACATCATTGAGGAAATCAGGATCGGCCGGACCAGGTCTTTCTGGATTTCCGAATAGACCGTGTCGGAGGTCAGTGGCAGTTCAGTGTTGACGATGTTGTCGCGGATCGACTCGCGGGACGCGAAGTAGCTCAACAGCGAGGTGGCGAGAAAGCCGGCGCCGAGCAGGGCGACGAGGGTGAGCACCAGTGAGCGTTGCGAGTACAAGGGAGAACGAAGCGGCATGGCAGATCCGTTGGCAGTGGCCCGATGGGATGCATTCTAGTGGGATGGTCGGGAAAACACTGCGGGATTTGTGCCTGAAATGGCGGGGGATATGACGTAGCGGTGTGTCAGGAAAATCGCAGCCCCTCACCCCAGCCCTCTCCCAGGGGAGAGGGAGCTGGATTGTGGGTGATGGAAAATCTGTGATCGACTCGGTATCAGCCAATGGCAACCGATGGACAATCGCCTCACCCTGGCCCTCTCCTGGGGGAGAGGGCCAGGGTGAGGGCGAGCTTTCGGATCAGCCCCGGGATGCCAGATACGCCCGCCATCCCCCCAAATGACTGATATCCACCGCACCCTCCAACCCATACGGCTCACAGATAAACCCGCTCTCCCAGCGCCCATCCGCCAGTTGCACCTTGCCCAGTCCCAGCGGCGCCGGAATCCCGGTGAGAAACGAGCCCAATTCGCTGCCCGGCAATTCCCACACTTCCACGGCAATCGCCACGCCGGCGTCCTTGACCCGCACCATCCCCGGCCGCAATGGCGGGCCGCCGGCGAGGGCGTGCAGTCGATAGTCCGGCGAACTGAACGTGGTTTCCAGCAAGCGCCCGCCACGCTGGGTCAGTTGCCAGTTCAACGCCAGCCCTTGCAGATGCGCGCCACACACCACCAATCGAGCGCGGTCATTGCGCGCAGGGTTTGCCGGAACTGGCAGGGCGCTGTCCTGCTGGCGCTGCAAGGCATCGGCCACGCTCAACAGATACTGATCGGTAAATACCCGCCCGAACAACGTCACGCCCCACGGCAAACCGTTGCCCATGAACGCGGTCGGCACGGCGACGGCGGCGTAGTCGAGCAGGTTCATGAAGTTGGTGTAATAGCCGAGTTCGGAATTGCGCAGCACCGGCTCGGCCGCAAGCTCGGCCAGGGTCACCGGACGGCCGATAGTCGGTGTCAACACGCAGTCGAGATTTTCCAGGGCCTCGTCGCAGAGGGCCTTCAGCGCCTGCAATCGATATTGCGCGCGAAAGGTCTGCACGCCAGTCACTGCGGGAGCCTTGGCCAGCACCGCACGGATCACTGGCAGCACCGCTTCGGGATTCTGCTCCATCAGCTCACCGGCGACGCTGTAACGCTCGGCGACCCACGGCCCGTCGTAGAGCAGGCGCGCTGCTTCGAGAAACGGCGAAAGATCGAATTCGACTGCCTCGCCCCCCAAAACCTTGAGCCGTTCGATGGCCGCTGCGAACAACTGTGGCCCCTCGCTGCAACCGAAAAACTCCAGATCCTGGGCCCGTGGCACGCCGAAGCGAAACGGTCGTGGCGCGCCGAATGCCGAGCTGTCGTTCCATGCCGGGTTGGGCCGGCTGTACTCATCGCGGGGATCGTGTTTTGCCGTCAACGCCAGCAACTGACTGGCCTCGCGTGCGGTGGCGGTGAAAGTGGTCACGCAGTCCAGCGTGCGGCACGCGGGCAAGACACCGGCGGTGGAGATCAGGCCTTTGCTCGCCTTCAATCCCACCAGATTATTCAGCGCCGCCGGCACCCGCCCGGAACCGGCGGTGTCAGTGCCCAAGGCAAAACTCGCCACACCCAGCGCTACCGCCAGGGATGAACCCGCGCTGGAACCGCCGGACGGATACTCCGCCAGCACACTGTTCGGGCACGCGCCGTAGGGCGAGCGGCTGCCATTGAGGCCTGTGGCGAACTGATCGAGATTGGTCTTGCCCAGCGGGATCGCCCCCAGCGCCAACAGTTGCTCGACGATGGTCGCCGACTGCTGCGGCACATAGGCAAACGCCGGGCACGCGGCGGTGGTGGGAATGCCGGCCAGATCGATGTTGTCCTTGATCGCGAACGGCACGCCGTACAGCGGCAGGCTGTCGAGGTCACGACCGTCGAGGGCGGCCAGATACGGCTCCAGTTCATCGACGCTGAGCAGGTGGATGAACAGGTGATAGTCGGGGTTTAGCGCAGCGGCTTTTTCGCGCAATTGCAGCAGCAGTTGGCGCGGTGTGGTATCGCCATTGCGATAGGCCTGGCGCAGTGCATCGAGTTGCAGATTCATCGGTTGATCCTTATAAAAAATGGCTTCAGTCGAGTTCCAGCACCACCACCCGTTGTCCGGCGCGCACCGCCGAACCGGGTTGCACGCGGATCTCTCGCACCACGCCGGCCAGCGGCGCGAGCACAGGGATTTCCATCTTCATCGACTCGAGAATCACCAGCACATCGCCCGCCGCGACACGCTGACCAGCCTCGACCTGCACCTGCCAGAGATTGCCGGCGATGTGGCTGTCAACGCTGTGTTCACCGCTTTGCAGCGGTGCTTCTTCGCTGGCGTCAGGCACGGCTTCTTCACTGTCGAAATGCGCCTGGCCGCTGGCGATCCAGCGTTCGCGTTCAGCCTTGAACGCGCCCTGTTGCTGCGCACGGAAGGCGCTGATGCCCTCGGCTTCCTGGCTGAGAAATGCCTGATAGTCGGCGAGGTTGAGCTGGCTGTGTTCGATGTTCAGATCGAAGCGCCCAAGGGGGAAATCGCGGCGGATGCGCAGCAGTTCTTCGGCGCTGACCGGGTAGAAGCGGATCTGATCGAAGAAGCGCAGCAGCCACGGTTTGCCGTCGAACGCGGCGACTTCGCGATAGCGATTCCACATCTGCAGAGTGCGCCCGACAAACTGATAACCGCCCGGGCCTTCCATGCCGTACACGCACATATAGGCGCCGCCAATGCCCACCGAGTTCTCGGCGGTCCAGGTACGTGCCGGGTTGTACTTGGTGGTCACCAGACGATGGCGCGGATCGAGCGGCGTGGCCACCGGCGCGCCGAGGTAAACGTCGCCAAGGCCCATCACCAGATAACTCGCATCGAACACCGTGCGCTGCACTTCGTCGAGATTCGGCAGGTCGTTGATGCGCCGGATGAACTCCAGATTGCTCGGGCACCACGGCGCGTCCTTGCGCACGGTGGTCATGTATTTCTCGATCGCCAACTGACAGGCCGGGTCGTCCCACGACAGCGGCAAGTGCACGATGCGCGACGGCACTTGCAAGTCCTTGGCGGCGCACACCGCGTCCCATTCGCCGGCGATGATGCCGAGCAGATCGGCCAGCGGCAGTTGCTCGGGCTGGTAGTGCACTTGCAGCGAGCGAATGCCCGGGGTGAGGTCGATCACGCCATGCAGGGCTTGGCTTTCCAGCGCCTGCATCAGCGCGTGGGCGCGGAAGCGCAGGACCAGATCAAGCTCCGGCGCGCCGATTTCCAGCAGTAAATGAGTGTCGCCAGAAACCCGGGCAACCAGTCGCTGATCGCCTTGACCCAACTCCAACACCACAGGCGACATCAAACCCTGTGGGAGCGAGCCTGCTCGCGAAGAGGCCGTGTCAGTCAATATCGATTTGTCTTGGCCGACGCTTTCGCGAGCAGTCTCGCTCCCACAGGGAAGATCCCATTTCAGAGCAAGATCGCGGGCGTCAGCCAGAGAGACGGGAATGAACTGAATTTTATCGCCCGCCTTGAGCTGCCCCAGCTGCCACAGGTCCGCCTCGATCACCGTCACCGGGCAGACAAACCCACCCAGGCTCGGGCCATCCGGGCCGAGGATCACCGGCATGTCCCCGGTGAAATCCACCGCGCCAATCGCATACGGATTGTCATGGATGTTCGACGGGTGCAGACCCGCTTCACCGCCATCCTCACGCACCCACTCAGGCTTCGGTCCGATCAGGCGCACGCCGGTGCGGCTGGAGTTGAAATGCACTTCCCACTGGGTCACAAAGAACGTGGCGATGTAGTTTTCGCTGAAGTATTCCGGCGCGCCGTGCGGGCCGTAGATCACCCGGATCTGGCGCACGCTCGGCAGCGCAGTGATGTGCTGTTCGGCCAGTTGCTGGCCGGCGCTGCGCTCGGTCAATGCCGGTACATGCAAGACATCACCGGCCCTCAACGCGCGACCGCCATGCCCGCCAAACTGGCCGAGGGTGAAGGTACTTTTGCTGCCCAGATAATCCGGCACCTGCACGCCGCCGCGCAGGCACAGATAACTGCGCGCGCCGGCGCCGCTGATGCTGCCCAGCTGCAACGTCGCGCCGGCCGGGATCAGCAACGCGGTGTTCATTGGCACCGGTTCAGCGTCAAGGGTCAAGGCAATCGGCGCGCCGGTCACCGCGACCACCGCGTCACAATTGAAGCGCAGGATCGGCCCGCTCATGGTGATTTCCAGTGCGGCGGCGCCTTGTTCATTGCCGAGCAGACGATTGCCCAGGCGCAGCGCTCGGCTGTCCATCGGCCCCGAGGGTGGCACGCCGACGGCCCAATAGCCGAGGCGTCCGGGATAGTCCTGCACGCTGGTCTGCGTGCCGGCGCTGAGCACTTCGAAGGTGTTGGCGTGATACAGCAGATTTTCCAGACAACGGGTCCACGGCTGACCGCTGGCGAATGGAGCATCGAGCAGAATCTGGCGCAGGTAATCGCGGTTGGTTTCCACGCCATACAGCAGGCTATCGCCCAATGCCTGATGGAGTTCGGCGCGAGCCTGTTCGCGAGTCGGCGCCCACGCGATGAGCTTGGCAATCATCGGATCGAAATACGGCGGGATTTCCACGCCGGCCTCGACCCAGGTGTCGATACGCAACTCAACGCCGTTGGCGGGCGGAAATTGCACAGCGGTCAGCAGGCCCGGGCTCGGCTGGAAATCACGCCCCGGATCTTCCGCGTACAGACGTGCCTGAATCGCATGGCCCTGCGGTTCCAGGCCTTGATACAACTCGTTCAGCGGCGGCAGATCACCAGCGGCCAGCTCGATCATCCAGCGCACCAGGTCCACGTTCCACACCTGTTCGGTGACGCCGTGCTCGACCTGCAACCGCGTGTTCACTTCGAGAAAATAGAAGCGCTGGGCCTCGCTGTCGAAGACGAACTCGACGGTGCCGGCGCTGCGGTAATTCACCGCTCGCGCCAGTTTGATCGCCGCCGCGCACAGCTCATCGGCCATGTCTTCGGGCAGGTTCGGCGCCGGGGTTTCTTCGAGGACTTTCTGGTTGCGCCGCTGCACTGAACAGTCGCGCACGCCGAGAGCGATGACTTCACCGCAGCCGTCGCCGAACACCTGCACTTCCAGATGCCGCGCGCGTTCGATGTACTTCTCGATGAACACCCCGGCGTCGCTGAAGTTGTTCTGACCGAGGCGTTTCACCGCTTCGAATGATTCGCTTAATTCACTGGCGCTGCGGCACACGCGCATGCCGATGCCACCACCGCCAGCGGTGCTTTTCAGCATCACCGGGTAGCCGACCTGTTCGGCGGCGCTCAGCGCACAATCGAGGCTGTCGAGCAGGTCGGTGCCTTCGAGCATGGGTACGCCGTGCTGTTTGGCCAACGCGCGAGCAGTGTGCTTGAGGCCGAACACCCGCAATTGCTCCGGCGTCGGCCCGATGAAGGCGATGCCCTGCGCTTCGCAGGCTTCGGCGAACGCTGCGTTCTCGGAGAGAAATCCGTAGCCGGGATGAATCGCCGTGGCGCCGCTTTGTTTGGCGATCGTGAGGATTTTGTCGACCGCCAGATAGGTCGCGGACGCCGCGCCTTCGCCGAGGCTGTGCGCTTCAGCGGCCTGGGAAATATGCAGGCTGGCCGCGTCGGCTTCGGAGTACACCGCGATGCCTTTGGCCTTGAGCACATTGATCGTGCGCAGGATGCGACAGGCAATCGCGCCTCGGTTGGCGATCAGGATTTTTTCGAACATGGCATAACCCCTGAAGGGGGAGCGGGCCGTCCCGCTGTTTTTCGACAGACATCCGGGCCGTCCCGGATGGAAAAAACACACTTCACTCCAACCCACCACAACCCCCCTGTGGGAGCGAGCCTGCTCGCGAAGGCGGTGGATCAGCCACATCAATGCTGAATGACACGGCGCATTCGCGAGCAGGCTCGCTCCCACAGCGTTCAGGGTTGTCTGGTGGATTTCAGGCACTGCCCGGAACGCGCCTGGCACAGGGCAAAAAGCCAACGGCGTAAACGGCTGATGGTCAGTTCCATATCAGCAACTCCGCCGGGGTCGGGTTGTAGGCATTGCACGGGTTGTTCAACTGCGGGCAGTTGGAAATCAGCACGATGACGTCCATCTCCGCGCGCAAATCAACGTACTTGCCCGGCGCGGAAATACCGTCCTCGAAGGTCAGCCCGCCATCCGCCGTCACAGGCACGTTCATGAAGAAATTGATGTTCGGCCCGATGTCGCTCTTGCTCAATCGGCCGTCGTGGGCGCAGGCGCGCAGGTAGTTGTCACGGCAGCTGTGCATGTAGCGTTTTTCCAGGGCGTAGCGCACGGTGTTGCTCTCTTGCGCGCAGGCGCCGCCGAGGGTGTCGTGGCGCCCGCAGGTGTCGGCAACGATGGTCAGCATCGGCTGGCCGAGGTTGGAATACAGCACGCTGCCGGTGCTCAGGTAGACGCTGTTCTGCCGGCGCAAGGTGCGTTGCACGTCGTAGCGTTCCTTGGGGTTGGCGAGGCTGTAGAACAAAGTGTCGACGGCCTGATTGCCTTCCAGATCGAGGATGCGCAGGGTCTGCCCGGCCTTGACTTCCATCAGCCAGGGTTCACCGGCGGGAATGGTCGCGCGGTAGATCGCGCTGTCGGCTTGCTTGTGCGAAGTGGCGATTGCGAGTGACATGGCAGCGATCCTCAGGCGAACAAACGGTCGGTGTTGATAAAGCCGCGCTCGTTTTCCGGGCGCGAAGTGCGGCAGTGTTCGGCGACGCTGGCGTCGGCGTTCATCCAGCTCAGCTTCAAGGGTTTCGGGGCGTATTCGGGGGACGGGTCCATCGGATGTTGCAGGGCGGTGAGCACCACCAGGGTGTCCATCGGCGCGTATAGCTCGATGTAGTCGCCGGCCTTCGAATTGCCCTCGACGAAGTGGAAGCGCCCGGCCTCATCGACGTTCACGCGGCTGAACAGATTGAGGGTCATCAGCAGGTCGGACAGGCCCAGGCCCCATTTGCCGAGCTCCACCAGCAGGTTGTCGGTGCCATTGCGAAAGAAGCCGTTGCGCAGTTCCTGGTAGCGGCCCTGGCCGTATTTTTCGGCGACTTCTTGCGCGCAGAGCACGCCGCCGAGGCTGTCGCTCCAGCCGCAGGTGTCGGCGGTGATCGCGGCGAGCACGCGGCCCATGTCCGAGTACAGGCAGTGGCCGGCAGTGAGCTTGGCGGTGTGTTGGCATTTGAGGCTGTCGGGCAGGTTCAGCCGCTCGGTTTTTTCATGGGCATTGAGCAAGGTCAGGCTGACATTGGCGCCGCCGCGCAGGTCGGTCAGGCGCAGCAATTGGCCGCGCTTGAGCACGAAGGAACGGTGGCCGCCGCCCGGCAGCAGTTCTTCAGCGAAGGGTGGGAAAAGTTGGATTGAATCGGTCATGGGAGCAGTCCTCTCAAGCAGTGCGAAGGGTGCCCGCCAGCGGCAGCGGCAGGGCCTCGACGGCGGCGCGCTGGGCGCGGCGGTCGCTGTTCAACGGGATGTCGTAGGTGATGCGGGCGCCATAGGCGCCGGGGGCGTGCGGGTCGAGGCGCACCTTGTCGAACACCAGCAGGCGCGTGCCCAGGCTGAAGCCTTCCGACAGGTCGTGGGTGACCATGAACACCGTCAGTTGCGTCTCGCGCCACAGCTCCAGCAGCAGCGCGTGCATGTCTTTGCGAATGCCCGGATCGAGTGCGCCGAAGGGCTCGTCGAGCAGCAACACGCGCGGCTTCATGATCAGCGCCTGAGCGATGGCCAAGCGTTGCTGCATGCCGCCGGACAGCTGTGCCGGGTACTTGTCCAGCGCATGGCCGAGGCCGACTTTGCTCAGCAGTGCTGCCGCCTGTTCGCGCGCCTCGCGTTTGGGGTTGCCGAACAGCCGGCCAAGCAAGGGCGCGCGCGGCAATTCGAGACCGAGGGCGACGTTGTCGAGCACGCTCAGATGCGGGAACACCGAGTAGCGTTGAAAGACCACGCCACGGCTGGCATCCGGCTCGCTGGCCAAGGGCTGGCCGTCGAGCAGAATCTCCCCGCGACTGGCGGTTTCCTGGCCGAGCAACAGGCGCAGGAAGGTCGATTTGCCGCAACCGGAGGCGCCGACCAAGGTGCAGAACTCGCCTTCGTTGACGCTCAGGTTCAAGCCTTCCAGAACCACTTGATCGGCGTACTGCTGCCAGACGTTTTTTACTGTGATGAAGCTCATTTCGCCGCTCCCTCGTACCAAGGGAAAGCGCGCTGGGCCAGCTGTTTCAAGCCCCAGTCCATCAGCCAGGCGAGCAGGGTGATCCACACCACGTAGGGCAGGATCACATCCATCGCCAGGTAGCGCCGCACCAGAAAGATCCGGTAGCCGAGGCCATCGGTGGAGGCGATCGCTTCGGCGGCAATCAGGAACAGCCACGCTGAACCGAGCATCAAGCGCAGCGAGATCAGCAAGCGCGGCAACAACTGCGGCAAGACCACGCGCAGCATCAGCGTCCAGGTCGAGGCGCCGAGGGTCTGCGCCTTGATCAGCAGTTCGACCGGAATGTCACGGGCCCGCTGTTCCAGATCCCGAGCCAGCGCCGGGGTGATGCCAATCACGATCAGCATGACTTTCGATAACTCGCCCAGGCCGAAGACGATGAACAGAATCGGCAGGATCGCCAGCGGTGGCACCATCGACAGCACCGTCAGCAACGGCGACAACGGCGCGCCGAACAGCGGCAGGGTGCCCGCCGCTATACCGAGGCAAAGACCCGCCAGCGCCGCGATGCCGAGGCCGATGGCCAAACGGCGCAGACTCGACGCGGTGTCTTGCCACAACAGATATTCACCGGTGCGGCTGTCGGCGTTGAAGGCCAGGCGTTTTACCGCGTCGCTCATCTGCACGGCGCTGGGCAGCAGTTTGTCGTTGGGGTTGTCCGCCAGGCGCTCGGCCGAGCCTGTGAAGTAGGCGAACAGCACCAGCGCGAACGGCAGGATCACCAGCAACAGGCGGCTCCGGCGATCAGGGTGGCGATTGATCAGGCGCATGGCCAAATCCTCCGTGGCTTACAGCTTGGCGTCGGCGGCCATCTGCACGTAGGTCGGATCGAAACGCAGCTTGAGATTGGCGGTGTCGCCGCTGGTCACGCCGTTGGCGAAGGACATGCCCACCGCGCTCGGGTCCTTCGCGCCTTCGCCGAGCAGGCCGTGCTCGAAGGAGAATTCGGCGACCTTGCGCATGGTGTCCGGCAGTTGTTTGCTGGTGGCGAAACTCAGCGCTTCGCTCGGCGTGGCGAACAGTTTTGTGGTGTCCAGTTGCGCCTGGAAGCCGGCGAGATCAGTACCCGAGGCCTTGGCCATGTGTTCCAGCGCAGCTTTGCTCGCGGCGGTTTTCGCGTTCATCAAAGCGACCACTTCGAACCACGCGCCAGTCAGCGCTTTGCCCAGCGCCGGGTTGTCTTTGAGGGTGGCGCTGTTGACCACCATCATGTCCATGATCTCGCCGGGGATCTGGCTGGAATTGAACACTTCGGTGACGCCGGGTTTGGCCTTGATATCCGAGAGCATCGGGTTCCAGGTGGTCACGGCGTTGACGTCGGCGGTGTTGAACGCGGCGGCAATGTCGGCGTCGGAGGTGTTGACCACCTTCAGGTCTTTCTCGGTCAGGTCCACCGAGTCCAGCGCGCGGGCCAGCAGGTAATGCGAGACCGACAGCTCGACCAGATTGACGTCCATGCCTTTCAGATCGACGACTTTTTTACCTTCGCCTTTGAGCACGATGCCGTCGTTGCCATTGGAGAAATCGCTGACGATCAGCGCGGTGCTGTCAACGCCGCCGGCAGCGGGAATGGTCAGCGCATCCATGTTGGTCATGGTGCAGCCGTCGAACTGGCCGGCGGTGTACTGGTTGATCGATTCGACGTAGTCGTTGAGTTGCACGACGTCGATCTTGATCCCGTATTTCTTCGCCCATTTGTCGACGATGCCCTGGCTGCCGGCGTATTCCCATGGCATCCAGCCGGCGTAGATCGTCCAGCACACGCTGAAGTGGTCTTTCTGGGCGGCGGAAGATTGCGTGCTGATAAGCGCGGCGAAGGCGGCGGCGAGCAGGGCGGGGAAACGTAGTCGGATCATTGCGGATTCTCCAGTTGATCGAGGACGGACAGGAAGGCAACGCGGCACCGCGAACGGTGGCTTGTCTCCCGGGCTTTTGTCCCGCCGTGTAACCTCAACTGGAGGTCGCCAACTCTCGGACCAGCCACTCGCGCTTGCGAGCCGGAACCCTAGTCAGCCATTGCAAATTGTGGTGCCGCGAACCTGTGATGACTCCTGCACGGGTTTGCTAAAGCGAGAGGCGTGCCAAGTCGCGCCGAGGCCTCTGCGGCGGGGATCTGCTGGATTGCCGAGGTGAGCGGGGCGAGCGACGGCGCATCGTGGTGGTGCGTGGTTGCACCGTCATGCAGCGCGTTTACGCATAACTGGTCGCTGATTTTGCGGATAAACAAGATTTCATGATCACTTGTTTCAACTTGTTGCAGGAACGCACCAGATTCCGAAACCGCTGTCTGATTCTTCGACAGTCACTCAATTGCTGACGGTCGCCTGCCAGCGTCGCTGGTGTGGCCAACCCGCGGTCCAGGAGGCCGCCATGTATCGCCGAATCGTACTGCTTGCCGTGATGCTTTTTTCCCTTGGCGGATGCGTTCCTTATTCCTATGGAGACAGCTACTACAGGTCAGAGGTCTACACATCACCCGCACCGGCCTATTACAGCGGTGGCGGCTCCTATTACCGCAGCGGCGGCACTTATTACACTCAGCCGCGCTACTACCAGCCAGCGCCGCGTTACTACCAGCAACCGCGGTATTACCAGGCGCCGCGGCACTATCAACCGGCCCCGCGTCATTACGAAAGCCGTCGCTGGCACGGCAATGATCGCGGACGCTGGGACGGCCACCGTCGCGGCGGTTGGGACAATGACCACCGGGGTCGCGGCAACTATGATCGTCACAGCGGTCGCCGTGACTACAACGGCCGTGGTAACCGCTGGTAACTGACCGTAAATAAAAAAGCGGCGCATGATGCGCCGCTTTTTTTTGCCCGTCGAAAAGTCCTTCCGTTGGCCATCTCCTAGGACAATCCCGGAAGCGTCCTACAGTTTCATTTCGTGGTTTTTGTTAGCGTTCGTGGATGCCGAACGAGGCGAGCAATCCTCAGCTCGATAGCGGCGAAAAATGGACGTTCAGCGCTATGAAGCTACTGGTTATTCATCAAAATTTTCCCGGTCAGTTCCGTCATGTGGTGCTGGCAGCGCTGGAGCGCGGTGATGAGGTTGTGGCGATAGGCCGGGACACGGCACCGGGCGTCGCCGGTGTGCAAATTCATCGATATCGAGCGACCAGCCGAGCGCCCGGCAATACTCACCCCTATCTGATCCGCTATGAACAAGCGGTGATCGACGGTCAGAAGGTTTTTGAAATTCTGGGCAGGCTGAAGCGTTCGGGTTATCAGCCAGATGTCATCCTTGCTCATCCCGGATGGGGAGAGACGCTGTTTGCCAAGGATGTCTATGCCGATACGCCGCTGATTCACTATTGCGAGTATTACTATCGAGCGCAGGGCGCCGATTGCGGGTTCGACCCCGAATTCCGCCGAGCTACAAGAGAGTCGTCACGGCTGCGCGTGCTCAACTCGCTGCATCTGTTGAATCTTGAACAATGTGATATCGCAATCGCGCCTACCCAGTGGCAGCGCAGCCTGTTTCCAGCCGCTTACCGGTCGGCTATTCGGGTCATTCACGAGGGTGTGATTCAACGTTCTGACCTGGCGAAAGTCGGGGCAGTCAGATTGCCCAATGGAATCGAGTTCAAAGCCGGACAGCCAATCGTTACCTATGTCGCCAGAAACCTTGAGCCTTATCGCGGCTTTCACAGTTTCATGCGAGCGATCCCGCTTATTCAGGCCGAGTGCCCCGATGCGCAGATCATCGTGGTTGGCGGTGATGGTGTCAGTTATGGGAGTAAGCCGGTCGGGTACCCAGATTGGCGCAGCAGGATGGAGGCGGAGCTCAGTTTCGATCACTCCAGAGTGCATTTCACAGGGAAACTTCCTTACCAGACTTACCGCGCGGTTCTGACATGTTCCAAAGTCCATGTTTATTTGACGTATCCGTTTGTCTTGTCGTGGTCGTTACTGGAGGCGATGGCGTCCGGTTGTGTGGTTGTTGCGTCGGATACGGCTCCGGTAAGGGAAGTCATTGTCGATGGGGCTAATGGCGTGTTGGTGGATTTTTTTGACCATCAAGGAATTGCCAGAAGTGTCAGCAAGGTTTTGAAGTCGGCAGGTGAGTACGATGGACTTGCCAGCGCCGCGAAGTTGACGGCAGGTCGGTTCAGTGTGGAATCGGGCGTGAACCAATATTTTGAGGTTTTCGCAAGCGCGATATCCGGGCATAACGACATACCAACCGTTCCGCCGTTCGATCGGGAGGTTTGAAATGTCCAGGAGGTCGCGTAAGCAGGCGATTAAGTGGTTTAAAAGGTTATTGAAGTATGGATTGTTCTTTTATGTCTGTTATTGCGTAGCGGAATTTTATATTCGCAAAGAACAATCTGCCGAGTCGGCGGCTATTCACCAGGCAAACGAGAAAGCTTGCCAGAACAAGCTGGCGAGCATGCAGCAAGTGCCGATATTAGGCGGCGCCTATATAGATAAGACGCTAGTCCCTGAGTTTTACGTTGGCATGCCTGAGATGGTGAACAAGAAAGCGTGTCTGGCGATTGCTCTGAAGGGGCTTTTCTGGTGGACCGGGACGGGGCTGCGCCGGCACCAGAATCAGCGCCTGGAACCGATCCCCGAAAGCTGGCGGCTCTATAAATTGAATGCCGGGCTTTTTACCAGAAAGGAAACTACCGAGCCCCATGAGCGGGGTTATCGACACGTCAACTGGCCGGATGAGTTGATTGTGAAACTAAAGAATTATCCGGGGCTGGAGATTTGGCTGAATGCTCCGCCACCGCATTTCAAGAATGTGTCATCCGTACGAAATTTTGTCATTGCAGGTTGGCCGCGGCGAGACGGAACCCCTCGGCTGATCAAGTGTGACGGCTTGATTCGCCCGGCTTCCGAAGAGCAACTGACTGACAAAAAGCTGGCAGGTTTTGGTAGGGCTGAATTGGAGAATCTGGATTTCGGCAAGCTGAATTTCTTCTGCACGGTCAATCTGGATAACTTCGACTTCGCTGGAGGGCACGGTAGTGTAGGTCTTGGTCTGTCGTCATTACGCGAAGCACCTGAGATGCTCAAGTATCTCAGTGATTATCTTTCACGCTCTGTTATTACAAGGAAGTAACAATGAGTTATGTTTTTAACGATATGGAAAAATCCGAAATTTTCAATGCGGCAAATAGTTGCAAAGGCATGACATTAAATTCTGAGGGTGTGGAGTACATTGCATTGGAATTAGCAGGGGCAAGCTGCGCCCCCCTGTACCAAAAGCTGTTGGACATTATTGGTGAAAAAGTTTCTGACGTTGCAGCCGCCGATAAAGAGGCTCGAGACGTACTGAAAAGCGCCAGACTCTGGCTCGCCGTGGCCATTGATGCCAACGGTGGAAACGGTGCCTACTCTGCCCTGATTCGTGGTTACACCTCCCGCCAGGGTGAACTGAGACTGAATACAATTTTCAGTGAAGACCTGATGCAGCTTTCATCCAACCAGGTTGCCGTCAACTTCATCAATACCCTGATCAACGGATCCCTTGCCGGTCAACTGGCGCCGTGGACGGTTCCGTCAATCAGCCAGATCGCTGAAATCGACGCCAGCGCGATTGGCGAGGCGCTGTTCAAGGAGGTTTGCGGGGAGGACGATACCGCCGTGAAACGCAATGCCGGGTGGTCTGGAACAGTCGGATTCAGCCTGTTGGGCGGTAAACCTCCCTATGAAACGTGGAGACTGATCTCTGCGGGCGACCCGGATGCGGAAGATGGCGGCCCACCCATCCAGGCAAAGCCCAACCGGCTCGACGACTATAAAAACATTCTCTTCGCCATCGACGCCTACAGCGTCGGCCTGCGAGCGGCGATCAGCAATTTCGGCATCAATCCACTGCAAAGTCTGCTCTCGGTCGTACCCGAGCAAATCAACATCGCGCTGGCCAGTGGCAGTGTGAATCCGCTGATTCAGCATGTAGTCAAAGGCACGCCTGTTGCCGCCGTGGTCGAGCTGATGTTGCGCTACGGCCAGAACGAATTTCTCGACATGTGCAAGCGCACTTACGACGGCGATTCTGCTGCCACACCCACCACCAACGACACCTTCGCCAGCAACGCTTACGCCTTCTTCTCGGCATTCTCCCCAGAGCAGTCGCAAAGCATCGTCACCCGGACAATAAGCGAGTTCGGCAATGCCGATGCATGGGCAAAACTGGCAGGCGAGGCGACGCCGCTCGGTGTGGCGTTGCGCAACTCTTTGCAGCAACTCAGTGAAGTCGTCATAGAACGAGCCGACGGTTATCCCGATCGCAACCTCGAGCTTTACGATCCGCACACTGGCGAAGGCTTTATCACCGCGCAGTGGCTGGCGGATCGAGCGCAAATGCTGGCGCGGTTGATTGCCCGAACCCAAGGCTCGTTTGGAGAACACTCGCTGCAGCAGTTTTCCTACTCCGATCTCGCCTCAGGCAAACAGGCGCCGATGACCACCGGAGTGCTGAACCCGCTGGCCATGTTCGGTGATGACGGTGGGCGATCTTTCGCCGGCGGCGCTAATGCCGATCATCTGTATGGCGGCGTGGGCAATGACTCCATCGATGGGATGGCCGGTCACGATGTTATTGAAGGTGGTCGCGGTAACGACTCGCTTACCGGAGGTGACGGCAATGATGTGTTGTACGGGATGGCCGGTGATGATGTTCTGATCGGAGGAAAGGGTAACGACTCCTTGATCGGGGGCGAAGGCAGCGACCGTTATGAATTCGCCAGCGGCGATGGCCTCGACGAGATTCTTGATGCCAATGCCAATGGGCAACTGTGGATCAACGGCGGGCCGATTCCCCATCTCGAACGCCGCGCGCCTCTGAGCAATATCTGGTCTACCAAGGATCGGTCCATCACCCTGACGCTTGTTGAAAACACCCTCAACATCAAATACGGCGAGGGCGATCTGGTGGTGATCAAAAACTTCCAGCCCGGGATGCTTGGCATCCGCCTCCCTGAATATGAGGGGCAGCCGCTCACTGCTGCGGCTTTGACGCTTCAGGGCGACTGGAAAGCCAAAGACACAGATCCGAGTGTCCCCGGCGATCAGCCCTCCTTTGATGAACTGGGCAACGTGGTGCTGCTGCCCCAGGTAAAACAGCGCAACAAGGCCGACGTACTTTACGGTTCCGCCGCAGACGACGTCATTCTCGGCTTGGGTGGTTCTGATCGATTGTTCGGCAAGGCTGGAGACGATCGGTTATTCGGCGACAAGCAGACGACGCTCGAAAAAGCTATGGCCGACGGTGACGCCAAGGGCAAGGCAAGTCGCGGAGACTGGCTCGACGGCGGGCAAGGTGACGATTTGCTTATCGGTACGGCATCCCGAGATGTTCTGCTCGGTGGTAATGACCGGGATACCTTGATCGGCGGTGCTGGCGACGATGTGTTATCCGGAGACGAAACCACCGGTGCACTGGAACAAGGTTGGGCGGTCAAACGCGCTGACGTCCCCATAGCTCGCGGTGTAACCAGTCACCGAGCGGTCTATTCAAAGGCCTCGATAAACAGTGCGCCCGAGGGCGGTGACGACGTGCTGTACGGGCAGGGCGGCAAGGACATTATCAACGGCGGCTGGGGTGAGGACCTGCTTGACGGCGGAGCTGACGACGATTTTCTCAAAGGCGATCAAGGTGACGACACCCTGACCGGTGGCAGCGGCAACGACGTAATGCTCGGCGACAACCTCGATTGGGGCGGTGGGCTACCCAGCAAACACCATGGCAACGATGTGCTGGACGGCGGTAGCGGTGATGACCGGCTCGCCGGTAACGGTGGCAGCGACGCGCTGTATGGCGGCCCTGGCAACGACATTTTGCAGGGTGATGACGGCGTACTGGACGGCGTCGAAGGCGATGCCGCGCATTTTTTTGGCGATGATCTGCTGGACGGTGGCTCCGGCGATGACACGCTCTGGGGCGGCGGTGGCGATGATTTGCTCTTCGGCGGCGAAGGTAATGACGATCTGATCGGCGATAGCCCTGAGCATCCGGTTCGCTATCACGGCAACGACTTTCTCGATGGCGGCGCGGGGGATGACACCCTGCGCGGCATGGGCGGCGCGGATACGCTGGCGGGTGGCGCAGGGGCTGATTTTCTCGATGGCGATGTGTCTGACCTGCAGCCGGGCGGAAGCAACAATGACGTGGTTCAGGGCGGCGAAGGAAACGATACGTTACAGGGTGGTTTCGGTGCCGACACGCTGGACGGCGGTGCGGGTGACGACATTCTTGCCGGCGATTACGAAAACAGCGCTGAGGCCGAGCACAATGCCGATTATCTGCACGGTGGCTCAGGTAACGACACGCTGCTCGGAGGCGGTGGCAACGACACCTTGCTGGGCGGGGAAGGGACGGACTACCTTCGCGGCGATTCTGGCGACAACGTGTTTGATGGCGGTCCCGGTGCTGACGTGCTGGATGGCATGGATGGCGCCGACATCTACTATTTCGGCGCTGGCGACGGCCTGGATATCGTCACCGATGCCGGCGGCCGCAACATCATCAGGTTCGGTGCAGGGTTTTGCGCGCAAAGTCTGAAGGCCGACGTTATCGAAGTTTCCGTCGGTACGGTGTTGCGACTGGCCAATGGCACAGGCGACGCGATACTCATCAAGAATCACGAGAAGTGGAAGGATTCCACATTTAGTTTCAGCGACGGCGGGGTACTGGATTACGCAGATGTCCTGCGCAAAACATTGCCACCGATAGAGACGGCCGAGCCACCCGTACCGGAACCTGTCACCGTCCCGGCAACCCCTGGAAGCAAAGTTGAGGATCCGGTTAAGCCAGAGGATGTCACCGCTGCGGCGCAAGGCCCGGTGGCATCTGTTCAAACGGTCAACTGGACCGATGAGTTCCTCGCGCAAATCAAGTCAAAACGCTCCGCCCGCAGACACGCCACAGGTTTTACCTTGAATGAGCAAGGCGTCTGGGTGCGCAGTCATGTCACCACCAGCGACACCGGTTACACCACTCACACCGAGCTGATCCATGGCAGCGTCGAAGCGGGGACACTGTCTGAAACGCCGCCATGGATGAAGGCGGATGCAGGGCAAGCCGTAGTCAGTGAAAGGCAGTCGACAACCACAACCCGTGTCGAACATAAACCGGTGAAAGCCGAGGGAGCAATCGCCTCCTCAAATCAGGCGCCTCGCTATTATCGATCCGGCTCGGCCAACGGGTTTTCCTTCAATACGGGCGACGTATTGGTTGAAGACCGAAAGCAATCCGGCGCGCTTGAAGGCTGGTACGTCTACCCGGCGGCAAGCTTCAGTTCGGGCGTAACAGTGCCCAAGGCGTTTCGCTGGGATGTCACAACTGAAACGATCAAACGCAAAATCGTCCATGGCAACGATGCCGGCGGGCGAGTCAACGTTGAAGTGGAAAACGTTTTTCACGGCGGCGCGGGAGACGATCTGATCGTCGCTTATGCAGGCTCCCCACTTGACTACGGCACTGTCGGCGACAGAACACCGGGCGCGTTTTTATCCGCAGGTGCAGGTGACGATACCTTGCTCGGCTCCGAGGGCGCCGACTATCTGCTCAGCGGATCGGGTGATGACTGGCTCTACGGCGAAGACGGCGCCGACACTTACATCGTGCAAGCGCATGCCGGGGCGACAACCACGATTGCGGACGTGCTCAACCCTGTTTTCCATCGTGCAGAAGTCGGCGTAGCGGGGTGGAAAGACGAGTACGGATTGATCGATCAGGACACGGTCGTTCTTCCAGCAGGCGCGCAGCGCGATGCACTGCAATTGAGCTGGGGTGCTGCGCTGATAGAGGCCACCCATGTCGAGCTGGAGCCCAACCCGGATCGCGCGGCTTACCGCAACCCGCCGAGAGCGAAAATGCTCCATCCGACGCTCGATATCCAATGGGGTGGGACGCAAAAAGTCCGCATCGTCTTGCCCCACAACGGTGAACTTGAGGGCGCCGGTATTGAGCTCGTCAAGTTCGCCGATGGGTCGGTCGCAAGTTTGAAGCAGCTCCTGGAATCAAGTCAGCTCGGCCCTGCGCCCGAGACTTTTCGTACGGGTGTCATCGTCAACCATCCCACCCTTTCAACCTCCCTGCGAGACGGACGAGCGCTGCCACTCGTGGGCGGTCGCGGCAACGACACGATAAGCGGCGCGGGGGAGATCCGAGGCATGCACGGGGATGACGTGCTCACCGGCAGCCTCGGTGAGGATCTGCTGGTGGGTGGGCCGGGCAATGACACGCTGGCGGGCGGCGCTGGAAATGATCTCTACCGATACGATGGCCTCGGCAGAGACGTGATCATCAACAACGGAGGCGGTCTGGACGGAATCGATTTTTCCGAACGCAGGCTGACGATCGACAACTTGAAGTTTCACCGTGAGCGCGATGATCTGGTGATCGTGGTGGATTACGGCATGGCGCCGAAAATCCGGGTTTCCAGTCATTTTGCCGCTGGTGAAAGCGCTATTGGCTTCATAAGAGTCAGCGAAGGAACAGCGACTCAAGACTACAGCGCAAGGCAAATCGCTGAACGTCTGCACCCGCTTCCGCCACTGAGGGATGTCGAGGATATCTTGCAAAAAGGCGACGATGCAGCGCAGCGGGCAATCAAGGAAATCATTGAGTTCTACGAACTGAATGTCTGACAAGATGACCGATTGAGCCGGCCCGCGATGGCAATCCAGTCGCCATCGCGGGCCTCGCGTCACCTCAATACTGGGTCAGATCGGCCAACGGATGCCGCCCCTCCCAGACTTTATGAAAGTGCGCCTCGACCACCGCATCCGGCACGTTATTGATGTCCGGCCAGTGCCAGTGCGGCTTCTGATCCTTGTCGATCAAACGCGCGCGCACGCCTTCGCTGAATTCCGGATGACGGCAGCAATTGAGGCTCAGGGTGTATTCCATCTGGAATACTTCGGCCAGCGACATGTGCCGCGCGCGGCTGATCTGTTCCCAGACCAGATGCGCGGTCAGCGGCGAGCCCTCGGTCATGGTTTTCGCCGCGCGGGCAATCAACGGATCGCTGCTGTCGCGGTGCAGGCTGATGGCTTTCCACGCACAGGCAACGTCGCTGACATCGAGCAGTTCGTCGATCTGCTGACGACGCGGCAGCCACTGCGCTTCGGGCATTTGCTCAAGTGCTTCCTGCTGCAGAGCCTTGAGCAGGCTGTTGAGCTGCATGGCGGTCTGTTCCTGCCAGTTCAATTGCAGCAAGCCTTCGATCAATTGCGGTTGCTGTTCGTCGAGCAGGAAGCGGTCGGCCAGATCCAGATCCAGCGCATCACGGCCGTTGATGTGCGCGCCGGTCAAACCGAGAAACAAGCCGAGCTTGCCCGGTAACCGGGCAAGAAACCAGCTGGCGCCAACGTCCGGATACAGTCCAATGGTGATTTCCGGCATCGCCAGACGGCTGCTCGGCGTGACGATCCGCGTGCTCGCGCCCTGCAGCAGACCCATGCCGCCACCGAGCACATAACCGTGACCCCAGCAGATCAGCGGCTTCGGATAGGTATGCAGGCTGTAATCAAGGCGATATTCCGCGCTGAAAAACTGCGCGGCCAACGGAGGGACTTCGCCGGGGTGAGCGCGGCAGGCTTCGACCAGGCTGCGCACTTCGCCACCGGCGCAGAATGCTTTGCTGCCGTTGCCGCGCAGCAGCACGCAGACGATTTGCGGGTCAGTGGCCCAGGCGTTCAATTTGTCGCTGAGCGCGTTGATCATCGGCAGGGACAGTGCGTTCAGCGATTTTTCGGCATCCAGGCTGGCGATGCCGATGCGGGCGCCGTCAGTGCCGGTAAGTTCTTCGAAGTGCAGATTCATCGTGACCTCGATCGGGAATTTGAGCGATCAGTATGATCGCTATGGGGGAAAGTGCCGGATCTGCGTCAGATCAATTGACAAGCGTGGTCGGCTTTCCTAGGGTTCGCCCCATTGTTTTTGCCGGAAATGACCATGACTGCTGACGACCGTATCAAACTCGAACCGAGCTGGAAGGAGGCACTGCGTGCTGAGTTCGACCAGCCTTACATGGCAGAGTTGCGCAGCTTTCTGCAGCAGGAGCGGGCATCCGGCAAGGAGATCTATCCGCCGGGACCGATGATTTTCAATGCCCTGAACTCAACGCCGCTGGACAAGGTGAAAGTGGTGATTCTCGGCCAGGACCCTTACCACGGCCCGGGCCAGGCCCACGGTCTGTGCTTCTCGGTGCAACCGGGCGTGCCGGCGCCGCCGTCGCTGGTCAACATCTATAAAGAGCTGAAACGCGACCTCAACATCGACATTCCCAACCACGGCTACCTGCAGAGCTGGGCCGAACAGGGCGTGCTGCTGCTCAACACCACCATGACGGTTGAGCGCGCCAACGCCAACGCGCACAAGGACAAGGGCTGGCAACACTTCACCGACCGCATCATTGAAGTGGTCAGCGAACGGCAGACGCATCTGGTGTTCATGCTCTGGGGCGCCCATGCGCAGAGCAAGCAGAAGCTGATCGACGCGACCAAGCACCTGGTGCTGACCTCGGTGCATCCGTCGCCGTTGTCGGCCTATCGCGGGTTTTTGGGCTGTGGGCATTTCAGCCGGACCAACAAGTTTCTCGAACAGAATGGCGAAACGCCGATCGACTGGCGCTTGCCACCTCTCGCCTGAGATCGTTCCCACGCTCCTCGTGGGAATGCAGCCCGGGACGCTCTGCGTCCCAAAGCGGACGCGGGCCGTCCATTGAGGCATTCCCACGCAGAGCGTGGGAACGATCAGTCAGTCAGGACTCTGGAATACGATTCCAATACCTGAACAACGGCTCCGCCAGAAACAGCACAAACAACAGCCGCATCACCTGCATCGCCGTCACCAGCGGCACCGACAGTTGCAGGGTCTCCGCCGTCAGACTCATTTCGGCAATCCCGCCCGGCATCATGCCCAGAGTCAGTGAACGCAGATCCAGATGGGTCAATGCACTCAAGCCCAGCGCCGCCAGCGACGCGATCAACATGGTCAGCGCGGTGCCGATCAACGTCCGGCCCATGAACGACGGCGCGCGGCGGAAGAACTGCCGATTGAAGTGACAGCCCAGACCGCTGCCGATCAGCCATTGACCGATCTGACTGCCGCCATTGGGCAAACCGATGTGCAGATCCCACGTAATGCTCACCGCCGCACTGACCAGCAACGGCCCGAACAGCCATGGATTGGGTTGGCGCAGACGCTGCCAGAGCCAGGCGAGCAGGGCGCCCGCCGGAAACAGAATCGCCAGCCAGCGCCAATCGACACTGCCGGCGTGAGAAATCGGCGTGCCGTCACCGAGCAGATACTTGAACGCCGCCGGCACGCACAACACCACCACCAATACCCGCAGACTCTGCCCGGCCGCCACATGGCTGAGCAGAGCACCGTTGCGCGCGCCGAGGTTGACCATCTCCCCGGAACCACCGGGCATGCTTGAGAAAAAAGCCGTGGCGCGATCCTCGCCGGTGCGGCGCATCAGCCACACGCCGACCACCGCCGAAAGGCTGGTGACCAATGCACCGAAGAAAATCAAACCGAAATGACTGAGCACCTGTTCCATCACCAACGGGGTGAAGTGCAGGCCGATACCGATGCCGACGATCCACTGGCCGCACTTGCGCCCGCCAGGGATTTCCGCCAGTTGCCACGGCGTCAGGCAGCGCACCAGGATGATCGCCAGCAACGAGCCGACCATCCACGGTAGCGGCCAGCCGATCTGGCTGGCGATGAAACCGCCAAGCAGACCGACCAGCGGGGTGCCCCACCAGGCTTTCAGGGACAAGCGATCAGACATCGGCAATGACGCGCCGTGCCGCCGAACGCTTGCGCCAGATGCGGATCAGCGGCATCAGCAGCATGATCGCGGTGAGGATCCAGCAACCGAAGGTGATCGGACTCGACCAGAGAATCTCCAGCGCGCCATTGGAGATCGACAGGGCGCGACGCAGGTTCTGCTCCATCAGGCCACCGAGGATGAAGCCCAGCAGCAGCGGCGACAGCGGGAAATCCAGCTTGCGCAGGATGTAACCGAAGATGCCGATACCGATCATCAGGAACAGATCGAAGGTGGTCGCGTGCACAGCGTAAACGCCGATCCCGGTGATGATCGCGATGATCGGCACCAGCGCCCAGTTCGGCACGGCGAGGATGCGGGTGAATACGCGGATCATCGGGATGTTGAGGATCACCAGCATCACGTTGGCGATGAACAACGACGCGATCAGGCCCCAGACGATGTCCGGTTGCTGTTGGAACAGCAGTGGACCCGGGGTAATGTTGTACAGCGACAGCGCGCCGATCATCACCGCCGTGGTGCCCGAACCCGGAACGCCGAGGGTCAGCATCGGAACGAGAGCGCCGCACGCCGCGCCGCCGATAGCGGTTTCCGGCGCGGCCAGACCACGGGGGTCGCCTTCACCGAATTTGCCGCTGGAGCCAGCGATGCGCTTCTCGGTCATGTAGGCCACGGCACTGGCGAGCGTTGCGCCGGCACCGGGCAGCACACCCATGATGAAACCGAGCACGCCGCAGCGGACGTTGACGACGAAAACCGACGCCGCTTCCTTGAAGTTGAACATCATCCTGCCGGTGGCTTTCACCGCTTCCTGGCCGTGGTGGGTCTTTTCCAGCAGCAGAAGGATTTCGCTGATCGAGAACAGACCCAGCACCAGCACAACGAACTGAATGCCGTCGGTCAGGTGAATGTTGTCGCCGGTGAAACGGTACACGCCACTGTTGGCGTCGATGCCGACGGTGGAAAGGAACAGACCGATCAGCGCCGCAATAAAGGTCTTCAACGGTCGATCACCGGCCATGCCGCCGAGACAGACAATCGCGAACACCATCAGCACGAAGTATTCCGCCGGTCCGAAGGCAATCGCCCATTTCGCCAGCAGCGGCGCAAACAGGACCATGCCGCAGGTGGCGATGAACGCGCCGATGAACGAACTCCACGCCGACAGCGACAGCGCGACACCGGCCATACCTTTGCGGGCCATCGGGTAGCCATCGAGGGTGGTCATTACAGTCGAGGCTTCACCCGGAATGTTCAGCAGGATCGAGCTGATCCGGCCGCCGTATTCGCAGCCCAGATAGACCGCCGCGAGCAGGATCAGCGCCGACTCCGGCGGCAGGCCGAGTGCGAACGCGATCGGAATCAGCAACGCCACGCCGTTGATCGGACCAAGGCCCGGCAGCAGACCGACGACGGTGCCGATCAGGGTGCCGCACAGTGCGGTCACCAGGTTGTACGGGCTCAGCGCGACGCCGAAGCCCTGACCCAAATAGCCAAGGGTATCCATATCAGTTCTCCAGGACGCTGAGCAGGCCGAGGGGCAGCGGAACATCCATCAAGCGATCGAACAGCAGATAGAGACCAACCGCCATCAGGCTGATGATCACCACGCTCGGCAGCCAGCGGCCGCCATAGAGACGGGCCATCGGTACGCCGGTAATGATGCTGGCCATGATGAAGCCAAGGGGTTCGAAGGTGCCGGCAAACACCAGCAGCAACACCACGCACAGACCGATCTTGGTCAGGGTTTCGCGATCCAGCGGCGGCTCATCCGGGTTGTGTTTGATCGGCGCCGGGCGAAACACCATGTACAGCAGCGCCAGCCCCATCAGGCCGAGCATCAGCAGCGGAAAGGCGCGCGGGCCGACCGGTTCATAGGAAAAAGCCGCTTGGTACGGCCACGCCATCAGTGCCAGGCCGGCACACACCAGCAGCAACACCGAGGCGAAAATGCGTTGAATAAGCATGGGAGCTCCTGTGCTGCGTCCCCGCGTAGGAGACGCAGCCACTAGACAGAGACGATCACTGGATCAGGCCGAACTCTTTGGCCAGCACTTTGTAGTCGGCGACCTGCTTCTTCACATAGGTGTCCAGTTCCGGGCCGGTCATGGCGAACGGGAACAGCTCGCGCTGATCGCGCAGCTTGGCGAACTCGTCGGAAGCCAGCAGTTTGTCGAACGCGTCTTTCCACCAGGCGTAGTCTTCGTCGCTGACTTTTGGCCCGAGGTAGAAGCCGCGCACCACCGGCCAGACGATGTCGTAGCCTTGCTCACGAGCGGTCGGGATGTCCTTCATTTCCGGCTCGTCGAGACGCTTTTCGGCGAACACTGCGAGCAGACGCATGTCACCGCTCTGGATGTGCGGCATGGAGTCGGAGATGTCGGTACTGCCGACCTGGATGTGGCCGCCGAGCAGGGCCGTGGCGATTTCACCGCCGCCTTCGAGTGCCACGTAACGCAGTTCGCGCGGGTTGATCCCGGCAGCCTTGGCGATCAGTGCGGTCTGCATCCAGTCCTGGCTGCCGACGGTGCCGCCGGAGCCGATAACCACCGAGCCTGGATCTTTCTTCAACGCCTGAACGAGATCGTCGAGGGTCTTGTAGGGCGAATCGCTTTTCACTGCGATGGCGCCGTAGCTGGTGCCGACGGCCGCGAGCCAGCGTACGTTGGTTTCATCGAAGCGGCCGAACTTGCCCTGGGCCAGGTTCAACAGCGAACCGCTCGACCACGCCACCAGCGTTCCGGCATCCGCCGGACGTTGCGCCACTACTGCGTTGTATGCCACCGCGCCGACACCGCCGGGCATGTAGGTCACGCGCATCGGTTTGCTCAACAGCTTCTGGTTGACCAGTGCGCTCTGCACCAGTTTGCAGGTCAGGTCGAAACCACCGCCGGGGGAGGCGGGGGCGATGCATTCGGGACGTTTCGGCTCGGCCATGAGTTGGCCGGCAAACAGCATCGCGCCAGCGGCGAGAGCAACTTTACGCAGTGATACGTTCATTTGAGTCTCCAGAGGAGTTGTTGTTATGGATGGACCGAATGACCAAAGGGCAACGCGAAAACCTAGCGGCAGGCGCAGTTCTCTCGCGGCGCGAGCGCAACGACTGAAACAACGGAGGGGAAACAGGACTGCGGCGAGAAGCCGACGGTGCAACGGTGGAATCGAGCAAGGCGAGCAGGCATTACAGCCTTGGTGCGCATGGAGGGCATGCTGGGGTACTCCGTTATTGTTCTTATGAGTCGAAAACGCTTCATGGCGTTTTTCGTTGCGCTGTGTGGCGGCAGCGGCGACAGTCGAAACTGTCCGTGGGCCGACTCTAACCGGCTAACCTTTCAACAACCTTTCAGTTGTCTTTCACGGTTTTCGGGCTTCACAGCGGCGGTTGCGGCTGTAAACTCCGCGGCAAAGCGCGGCGTCGGCCAACCCTGAACGAGGTACAAATCCATGCGTGTCCTGCTCGTCGAAGACCATTTGCAACTGGCCGAAAGCGTGGCTCAGGCGCTCAAGAGCACCGGTCTGACGGTGGATGTGTTGCACGATGGCGTAGCTGCCGACCTGGCGCTGGGCAGTGAGGAATACGCCGTGGCGATCCTCGATGTCGGCCTGCCGCGCATGGACGGTTTCGAGGTGCTGGCGCGGCTGCGTGCTCGCGGCAAGAACCTGCCGGTGTTAATGCTGACCGCGCGCAGTGACGTCAAGGATCGCGTGCATGGCCTCAATCTCGGTGCTGACGACTACCTGGCCAAGCCGTTCGAACTGACGGAACTGGAAGCGCGGGTCAAAGCCTTGCTGCGCCGCAGTGTGCTGGGCGGCGAGCGTCAGCAGCGCTGTGGCGTGCTGGCTTACGACCTCGATACGCGGCGCTTCACCCTCGGCGACGAACTGCTGACCCTCACCTCCCGCGAGCAGGCCGTCCTGGAAGCGTTGATCGCGCGGCCGGGGCGAGTGATGAGCAAGGAACAACTGGCCGCGCAGGTGTTCGGCCTCGACGAAGAAGCCAGCCCCGACGCCATCGAAATCTACGTGCACCGCTTGCGCAAGAAGCTCGATGGCCAGCCCGTGGCCATTGTCACCTTCCGTGGCCTCGGCTATCTGCTGGAAAGCCGCGATGCATAAGCCCAGCAGCCTGCGCTGGCGGTTGCTGTGGAACCTTGGATGGTTGCTGGTGGTGCTGATGCTCGCCAGTGGTTTGAGCGCTTACTGGAACGGTCGCGAAGCCGCCGACACCGCGTATGACCGCACGCTGCTGGCCTCGGCACGCACCATCGCTGCCGGGTTGTCGCAGCGCGATGGCAGCCTCAGCGCCGACGTGCCTTACGTGGCGCTGGATACCTTCGCCTACGACAGCGCCGGGCGCATTTACTACCAGGTCAACGACATTCACCAGAAGCTGATTTCCGGCTACGAAAATCTTCCCGGGCCACCGCCCGGCACGCCGCGTACCGACAGCTATCCGGCGCTCGCGCGCTTTTACAACGCGAAGTACAACGGCCAGAACGTGCGTGTGGTCAGTCTGCTCAAGGCCGTAAGCGAGCCGAACATGAACGGCATGGCGGAAATCCGCGTGGCTGAAACCGACGAAGCGCGGGTCAGCATGGCGCGCAGTCTGGCGGCTGACACCTTGTTGCGCTTGGGCATGCTGGCTGTCGGTGCATTGCTGCTGGTGTGGTTCGCGGTGAGTGCGGCGCTGCGCCCGCTGGAGCGGTTAAGAACCGCTGTTGAGGAACGCCAGCCCGACGATTTGCGGCCGCTGCCGCTGGTGGAAGTGCAGCATGAATTGGGACCCTTGGTCCGCGCGCTCAATCATTTCACCGAGCGTCTGCGCGGCCAGTTCGAGCGGCAGGCGCAGTTCATCGCCGATGCCGCTCACGAGTTGCGTACGCCGCTGGCCGCACTCAAGGCACGCCTGGAACTGGGCCTGCGCTCGAACGAGCCGGAGACTTGGCGCACCACCCTTGAATCGTCCGCGCAAAGCACCGATCGCTTGACCCATCTGGCCAATCAGCTGCTATCGCTGGCCCGCGTCGAAAACGGTGCGCGGGCGATTGCCGAGGGCGGCGCGCAGTTGCTCGATCTGAGTCAGTTGGCCCGAGAGCTGGGCATGGCCATGGCGCCTTTGGCGCACAAGCGCGGCGTGGCGCTGGCGCTTGAAGCGGATGAACCGGTGTGGCTGCGCGGTGAGCCGACGCTGCTCAATGAGCTGCTGAGCAATCTCGTCGACAACGCGCTGGCGCATACGCCATCGGGCGGCAATGTGATTCTGCGGGTCACGGCCCCGGCGGTGCTTGAGGTCGAGGACGACGGGCCGGGCATCCCGCTGCACGAGCGTGATCGGGTGTTCGAACGGTTTTATCGGCGCAATCAGCAGGTTGCCGGTTCAGGTCTGGGCTTGGCGATTGTCGGCGAGATCTGTCGCGCGCATCTGGCGCAGATCACCTTGCATGATGGCGAGCAGGCAGGGTTGAAGGTGCGGGTCAGTTTTATTGCCGGGTAATACTTTTGTGGCAAGGTTTTTTTGTGGCGAGGGGATTTATCCCCGCTCGGCTGCGCAGCAGTCGCGGTTCGGATCGCAGAGTCTAGGGTCGCTTCGCAACCCAACGGGGATAAATCCCCTCACCACAGGTCAGTAGAACATCGACCGCGATTCTTCCAGATCCGCGCAGAACTGCTTGTTCTCCGGGTCAATCCCCAGCTTTCTGAACGCCGGCACGCTAAACGGGTCAATCCGCGCAAACGGATGGTCGGTGTCCTTGCGGCAATACAGATTGGCTACCTGCACGACATCGACGTAATCGATGCGCGTCGAGTCGCGGCTGAAGTCTTGATACAGCAACGGCAAATGCACCAGGCGCTCGGGAAACTCCCACACCCGCAGCAATTTCTCGCCGAGCAATGGGTGAATCTGCTCGATCACATGGGTCAGGCTGACCGCATCCGAGAGCAGTTCATTGTGGTCTTCGGCGTAAGTCAGGATCGGCAACACACCAATCTGATGCACCAGCCCGCCGAGTGCCGCCTGATCGGGTTTGAGCTGAGTGTGACGACGACACAGCGCATAGCTGACGCCAGCGATTTCCAGACTGCTGCGCCAGACTTCGCGCATCTTCTGTTCGACCACCTCGGAGCGGGCATTGAAGATCTGCTCCATCACCAGACCGATCGCCAGGTTGCTGCTGTAGTTGATGCCCAAACGGGTGATGGCGGTGTGCAGGTCGGTGACTTCCTGCGCCGCGCGCAGCAGCGGACTGTTGACCACTTTGATCAGGCGCGCCGACAGCGCAGTGTCGCGGCCGATGACTTTGCTCAGATCGCTGACGCTGATTTCCGGATCCTCGGCGGCCTTGCGAATCTGCAGGGCCACTTCCGGCAAAGTTGGCAGAACCAGGTCATCGTTATCGATGGCCGCAACCAAATCCTGTTGGACCTTTTCCGCCAGTTCGCTCATTTGGACTCTCTAGGGTGTTGCAACAATGCTGCGATCAACGCTGGATTTCGCGGTCGCGATCCAGTTCGTAAGGCAGGTCGAGCACGTGCAACGCGGGGCCTTCGAGGGCGCCCAGACGCAAATCACCGGCTTCGGCAGCTTCGGCCTGCAACACGGCCAGGAGTTCAATGTTTCCCTCGGCATTGGCCGCCAGCACCACTTCGCCGATCGAGCTGTTGTGGCTGGGCGCGAACAACTGAGTGCCGGGCTCCGGCAACTCGGCTGCGTCGAGGTGCAGGCGGTACAGGCGCCGCTTGAGCTTGCCCAGGTACTGCATGCGCGCAACGATTTCCTGGCCGGTGTAGCAACCTTTCTTGAAGCTCACCCCGCCGACCGCCTGCAGATTGAGCATCTGCGGGATGAACAGTTCGCGAGTGGAAGGCATGACCTGACCGATACCGGCGCGGATCTGGCCCAGCAGCCATTGATTCAGTTCGCCCTCAGCCAGCGTGGCGGACAGTTGGCTTTGAATGTTTGGCGCCTGAGCGGCAGGCACCCAGAGTTCGGCGCGCTCGGGCGAAACGCGAATTGCGATCAGGCCTTCATGGCGCACAACGCTGTCGGTTTCGGCGCGCAATGCCAGACCGAGGCTGGTCAGGGCTGCATCGCCATGTGCCAGACCGAAGCGCACCCAGGCGGCGCTTTCATCGGTCAGTTTCGATTTGGAGAACACTGCGTACTTTTTCAGGTCGGCCAGTTGCGGCTCGAGCAGCTCGCTGGCCATCGCCATCACCACGCCGTCGCCCTCAAGCAGGATGCGGAAGCTCGACTGCATCCGGCCTTTCTGCGTGCAGCGGGCGCCGAGGCTGGCGCGGGTGTCGCTCAGGTAATTGATATTGCAGGTCAACTGGCCTTGCAGGAATTTTCCGGCGTCCGCACCGCGAACCGCGAGTACGCCTTCATGAGACAGGGTGCAGAAAAAAGCAGAATCGGCCATGGGTCATCGCAGGGTAAATAGACTGGGGCACATCATAAGGGGGCAGGGTTGAAATGGGTAGTTGATAAAGGATCACGGGTGCCCGACCAAAGCCGACTGTGCGGCCCGCGCCGGGGCTGTATACTGCCCGGCAAATTCGAGGAGGGCTCCATGGTCGAACAAGTTGAACTGAATCGCCTCTTTTGGCACAGCCGTCGCGGCATGCTTGAGCTTGACGTGCTGCTGGTGCCGTTCGTGCAGGAGGTTTACGCGACGTTGAATCAAGTGGATCGCGATCTGTACGTGCGTTTGCTGACCTGTGAGGATCAGGACATGTTCGGCTGGTTCATGGAGCGCAGCGAGTCGGAAGATCCCGAGCTGCAACGCATGGTCCGGATGATTCTGGATCGTGTCCAGCCCAAGTAATACGTTCGAATGCCGCTGGCATGCCTCACGGCAGTTGCTGGCGGCGTATCGGTTGGCCCAGGCGTTCGCCATGGGTTCGCTGTGTCTGCTGTCGATTCCGCTCTGGGCCAGTCTGCTCGGCGCTTGCGCCTGTGCGCTGCACGGTTTTTGGATGCTGCCACGGCAGATTCTGCTGAGTCATCCGAAAGCATTTTGCGGGTTGCGGCGCGACGGCGATGGCTGGCAGGTGTGGAATCAGGCTGATGGCTGGCAGGCTGCGCAGTTACGACCGGACAGTCTGGCGCTGCCATTGATCGTAGTGCTGCGCTTTCGCCTGCGCGGAGAGTGGCGGGTCAGGTCAATCTGCGTGCCACGTGACTCGCAAGCGGCGGATCTGCACCGACGCCTGCGAGTGCGGCTCAAGTTCAGCCGGCGTAGGTGGGCGGCACCAGAATAGTGTCGAGCGCTTCGGGCAGCATATCCGGATAGTCGAGGGTGTAATGCAGCCCGCGACTTTCCTTGCGTTCCATGGCTGAGCTGATCATCAATTCGGCAACCTGTGCCAGGTTGCGCAACTCGATCAGGTCACGGCTGACTTTATAGTTGCTGTAAAACTCATCGATCTCATCCAGCAGCAGACGCACCCGGTGCTGCGCCCGTTGCAGGCGTTTGTTGGTGCGCACGATGCCGACGTAGTCCCACATGAATCGGCGCAATTCGTCCCAGTTGTGCGCGATGATCACGTCTTCATCCGAGTCGGTCACCTGACTGGCGTCCCAGACGGGCAGGGCGCTTGGTGCCGCGACGTCATCGAGTTGCGCAAGAATGTCCGCCGCTGCCGAACGGGCATAAACGAAGCATTCCAGAAGTGAGTTGCTGGCCATGCGATTGGCGCCGTGCAGGCCGGTGAAGCTGGTTTCGCCGATGGCGTAGAGGCCGGGTACATCGGTGCGACCGTGCTGATCGACCATCACCCCGCCACAGGTGTAGTGCGCGGCGGGGACCACCGGGATCGGTTGTTTGGTGATGTCGATGCCGAAGCCCAGGCAGCGCTCATAAACAGTCGGGAAGTGGCTTTTGACGAACGATTCAGGCTTGTGGCTGATGTCGAGATATACGCAGTCGACACCCAGACGCTTCATTTCATGGTCGATGGCCCGCGCGACAATGTCACGAGGCGCCAGCTCGGCACGTTTATCGAAGCGATACATGAAGCGCTCGCCGTTGGGCAGCTTCAAATGCGCGCCTTCGCCACGCAACGCTTCAGTGATCAGGAAACTCTTGGCTTGCGGGTGATACAGGCAGGTCGGGTGGAACTGGTTGAATTCCAGATTGGCTACGCGGCAGCCGGAGCGCCAAGCCATGGCGATGCCGTCACCGCAGGCGCCGTCGGGGTTGCTGGTATAAAGGTAGACCTTGGCTGCGCCGCCTGAAGCCAGAATCACGAAGCGTGCGCCGTAGGTGTCGACTTCGCCGGTGGCGCGGTTCAGCACGTAAGCGCCCAGGCAACGATCGCCTTCCATGCCCAAGCGGCGTTCGGTGATCAAATCGACGGCGACGCGCTGTTCCAGCAATTCGATGTTATCGCGCTCTTTGGCCTGGGCCAGCAAGGTCTTGAAGATCGCAGCGCCGGTGGCGTCGGCAGCATGGATAATCCGTCGATGGCTGTGGCCACCTTCGCGGGTCAGGTGAAATTCGAAACCACCGTCTTCAGTGCCGGACTGTTCGTCGCGGGTGAACGGCACGCCCTGGTCAATCAGCCATTGAATGGCTTCGCGGCTGTGCTCGACGGTGAAGCGTACGGCGTCTTCATGGCACAAGCCGCCGCCCGCATTTAGGGTGTCGTCGACATGGGATTCGACAGTGTCGGTATCGTCGAGCACCGCAGCGACGCCGCCTTGGGCCCAGAAGGTCGAACCGTTGGCGAGATCGCCTTTGCTCAATACGGCAATGCGCAGATGACCGGGCAAGGTCAAAGCGAGAGTTAAACCGGCAGCACCGCTGCCAATCACCAGAACATCGTGTTGGAACTGTTGGCTCATTTCAGGATTCCGCTCAAAGCGACCCGGGTCGGGGTTGGCGCAAGACAGCTGGATCGGCGAGTCAAGACAGCCACACAGCCCACTAGTATATAGAGGGGTTGGGCGGCACAATAGCCGGGCCCAGATGGCATTGTGAGACTACTGCGCAGTAAAAAGCGCTGTGCTTCGTCGGAAGTTTTTTTCATCGGTTTTGAAAAATGACACCTGTATCGGCGCTGAAACAGTCTTTTCCGAGCAGGGTTGCGCAATGTCAGGTGGGTACGGCTATAAATAATTGGAACTTTTGCCAAAGGCCCAAGATCAATAGACGGTGCCAGAAACCAGGGACAGTGTCGGCTTCAGTGCGGAATCTGCGTTTGGATTCCTGCCGGCGAAACCGATAACAAGATTATTCGCGCAGCCGGTTTATCCCGCGCTGCGTTTTTCGTGCGTGCCAAATCAGAGCCCGCAGGAAACTTGCTTGGAGGGGGAGAACTTTTGCGAAAAGCCCGAGTCTATGTTTGCAAGTCTGGTCGTTTAGTAATGCAAGTCTCCTCCGGGCTTATCGAGGAGTGTTCATGCTAACCCAGGAAGAGGATCAGCAGCTGGTCGAACGCGTACAGCGTGGCGACAAGCGAGCTTTCGATCTGCTGGTGCTGAAATATCAGCACAAAATTCTCGGGTTGATCGTGCGTTTTGTGCACGACACCCATGAAGCCCAGGACGTTGCTCAGGAAGCCTTTATCAAGGCGTATCGGGCACTTGGAAATTTCCGCGGTGACAGTGCGTTTTATACGTGGCTGTACCGTATTGCCATTAACACGGCAAAGAACTACCTGGTTTCCCGCGGCCGTCGGCCGCCGGATAGCGATGTAAGTTCGGAGGATGCAGAGTTCTACGATGGCGATCACGGCCTCAAGGATCTCGAATCACCAGAACGTGCATTGCTGCGGGATGAGATCGAAGGCACTGTCCATCGGACCATCCAGCAACTGCCAGAGGATTTGCGTACGGCTTTAACTTTACGTGAATTCGATGGTCTGAGTTACGAGGACATTGCGAGCGTCATGCAGTGTCCGGTGGGTACCGTGCGCTCCCGGATTTTCCGCGCTCGGGAGGCCATCGACAAAGCCCTGCAACCGTTGTTGCAGGAAAACTGAGACAGCGGCGACAGCCAAGAGAGGAACGCCATGAGTCGTGAAGCCCTGCAGGAATCGCTGTCCGCAGTGATGGATAACGAAGCGGACGAACTGGAATTGCGTCGAGTGCTCAGCGCACTGGATGATGTTGATACCCGTGAGACCTGGGCTCGTTACCAGATCGCTCGGGCAGCCATGCACAAGGATCTGCTGCTTCCGCGTCTGGATATCGCTGCGGCAGTGTCCGCTGCGCTGGAAGACGAAACGGCTCCGGCCAAAGTATCCCGCAGCCCATGGCGTAACCTGGGTCGCCTCGCTGTTGCCGCTTCGGTAACCGTGGCCGTTCTGGCCGGTGTTCGCCTGTACAACCAGGACGAAATCGCCGGTGTTGAACTGGCCCAGCAGTCGAACCAGCCTACTCTGGCCACTCCACAGGTCAAAGGTCCGGCAGTTCTGGCTGGTTACAGCGAGAGCTCGGAAGCGACTGGTCCTATGGCTAACGGCGTTCTGCAAGGCCAGCCAGGCTGGCATGATCAGCGTCTGCCAGGCTACCTGCGTCAGCACGCTCAGCAGGCTGCACTCAAAGGAACTGAAAGCGCGCTGCCATACGCACGTGCCGCAAGCCTGGAAAACCGTTAAGGAGGATCATGCGCGCCATCCCTCTACTTTCGCTTCTGCTCAGTGGCTGGTTCATCGTTCCAGCCCACGCTGACGAGGCCCAGGACTGGTTGACCCGTCTGGGCCAGGCCGAGCAGCAGCAGAGCTTCCACGGCACTTTCGTTTACGAGCGCAACGGCAGTTTTTCCACGCACAACATCTGGCATCGTGTCCAGAATGGCCAGGTCCGCGAGCGGTTATTACAGCTCGACGGTTCGGCTCAGGAAGTCGTGCGCATTGATGGACGTACTCAATGCGTCAGCGGCACCCTGATTGCGGGATTGGGTGATTCACCCAACGCTGCCGCCCGTGCGCTGGATCCCAAAAAGCTGAAGAATTGGTATGACCTTGCCGTCATTGGCAAGTCGCGCGTGGCCGGTCGTGATGCAGTGATCGTGTCGCTGACCCCTCGTGATCAGCACCGTTACGGCTTCGAGCTGCATCTGGACAAGAAAACCGGGCTGCCGCTCAAGTCGTTACTGTTGAACGACAAAGGGCAGTTGCTCGAGCGTTTCCAGTTCACCAGCCTCGACACGGATGAAATCCCGTCGGACAAGGACTTGTTGGCGGACCCGGATTGTAAGCCGATCAATATCGCAAGCGACAAGGCTTCTGCAGCTAAAACCGTGCAAAACTGGCGTTCGGACTGGCTCCCGCCAGGCTTTGAGCTGACCAGCAGCAGTTCGCATAAGGATGCGCAAACCAAGACCCAAGTCAGCAGCTTGATGTATGACGATGGTCTGGCGCGTTTCTCGGTGTTCCTTGAACCGTTGAATGGCGCAACGGCCACTGACACCCGCACTCAGTTGGGCCCGACCGTCGCGGTATCCCGGCGCCTGACCACGCCGCAAGGCGAAATGATGGTCACGGTGGTCGGCGAAATCCCGATTGGCACCGCCGAACGAATCGCTCTATCGATGCGTAACAACGATGGCGCTGCGACCAGCAAGCAGTGAGCTGATTTCAGTCATTTCCACTTCGTCGTCGAGACGTCGAAATGTTTGCTGAGCATTTTCATTTGCAAAACCCCTGAAAATTTTTTATAGGTCAGAGCCTCACGGCTCTGGCCTTGTTTGTTGTTCCCGGAACAAAAATGCCGGTCTGTGGTTTCCGGTGTTCCTTTGCTCCATATCGCTTAACCCTGCTCGTCGTAACGGGAGCTGTATGTCGATACCAAGTTTGAAGTCTTATCTTTCCATCCTCGCCACCGTGCTGTTGCTCGGTCAGGCGGTGCCTGCTGCGCAAGCGGCCGATCTGCCTGATTTCACCCAGTTGGTCGAACAAGCGTCGCCAGCGGTGGTGAACATCAGTACCACGCAGAAACTGCCGGACCGTCGGGTCAACCAGCAGATGCCGGATCTGGAAGGCCTGCCACCGATGCTGCGCGAATTCTTCGAGCGCGGCATGCCGCCTCAGCAGCGCTCGCCACGTGGCGATGGCCGCCAGCGTGAAGCGCAATCGCTGGGTTCGGGTTTCATCATTTCGCCGGATGGCTACATCCTCACCAACAACCACGTGATCGCCGATGCTGACGAAATCCTCGTCCGTCTGGCTGACCGCAGTGAGATGAAAGCCAAGCTGGTCGGCACCGATCCACGCTCTGACGTGGCGTTGCTGAAAATCGAAGGCAAGGATCTGCCGGTGCTCAAGCTCGGCAAGTCCCAGGACCTGAAGGCCGGCCAGTGGGTCGTCGCGATCGGTTCGCCATTCGGCTTTGACCACACCGTGACCCAAGGCATCGTCAGCGCCGTCGGTCGTAGCCTGCCAAACGAAAACTATGTGCCGTTCATTCAGACCGACGTGCCGATCAACCCGGGCAACTCCGGTGGCCCGCTGTTCAACCTGAACGGTGAAGTGGTCGGCATCAACTCGCAGATCTACACCCGCTCCGGTGGCTTCATGGGCGTGTCTTTCGCCATTCCGATCGACGTGGCGATGGATGTTTCCAATCAGCTCAAAAGCGGTGGCAAAGTCAGCCGCGGCTGGCTGGGCGTGGTCATTCAGGAAGTGAACAAGGATCTGGCCGAGTCGTTCGGTCTGGACAAGCCAGCTGGCGCGCTGGTAGCGCAGATCCAGGATGACGGCCCTGCGGCCAAGGGCGGCCTGCAGGTTGGCGACGTGATCCTGAGCATGAACGGTCAGCCGATCGTCATGTCCGCCGATCTGCCGCATCTGGTCGGCGCGCTGAAGGCTGGCGCCAAAGCCAATCTGGAAGTGATTCGTGAAGGCAAGCGCAAGAACGTCGAGCTGACCGTCGGCGCAATCCCGGACGAGGACAAGGAGCTGGCAGGTCTGCCGAAATCCGGCGCTGAAAGCAGCAGCAACCGCCTCGGTGTTGCGGTCGGTGAATTGACCGACGAGCAGAAGAAAACCTACGACCTCAAAGGTGGTGTGGTGATCAAGGAAGTGCAGGACGGTCCTGCGGCCCTGATCGGTCTGCAACCGGGTGACGTGATCACCCACCTGAACAATCAAGCCATCGGCTCGGCCAAGGAGTTCACCGACATCGCCAAGGCGTTGCCGAAGAACCGTTCGGTGTCGATGCGCGTGCTGCGTCAGGGCCGTGCCAGCTTCATCACCTTCAAACTGGCTGAATAAGCCAGCAGGCAGGTAAAAAGAAACCGCCTCGGAAAGAGGCGGTTTTTTTGTGTCTGCAGCTTTTGTCTTTGTCGGGAAAGACTCAGCCCATCATGTCCTTGACCATGCGCTCCTGCTCCATCAACTCGCGCTGGCGGGCATCGATGCGCGAGGACAGCGGGAAGTTGTTGCCCGCCTTGCGCTTGGCGAAGTCCAGCTGCTGAATGGCCTGGCGGTAATCGCCGACCAGTGCAAAATACTCGGCGCGCGCCTGATGCAGGCCGATGATGTTGCCCGACAAGCCGCGGGTTTCAGCAACCTGATACCAGACGTCCGGATCATCCGAGCGTGACTTGAGCAGGCTGTCGAGTGCCTTCTCGGCATCGGCAGCGCGATTCTGTTTCAACAGCAGATCGACGCGCACCTGATTCAGCGGGTAGTTGCCCGGGAACTGCGTAAGCATGCGGTCGACCCGTGACTGCGCATCAGGCAGACGATTGTTGGTGATGTCCAGATCGACCTGCGCGAGGTTGTAGATGATCTCGTTCGGCGACTTGGCCAACAATTGCTTGAGGTTCTCTCGCGCTTCGTTGAGCTGGCCACCCTTGATTTGCGCGATGGCGAGGCCGTATCGCGCGACATCATTTTTCGGGTTTTCATCGAGCAGGGCGCGGAAACGCTTGGCGCCCAGCCCCGGGGTTTCTTCGTAGATCAACTGCACCCGCGCGCGGATCAACTGGTAGCGCATGCTGTCTTCGATGCCGCCCGGTTTCGCCTGCTCGGCGCGGTTGCGAGTGTCGGCGATACGCGATTCGGTGACCGGGTGAGTCAGGAGGAATTCCGGCGGTTTGGCGTCAAAACGGTACTGGCGCATCAGGCGCTCGAACATGGTTGGCATCGAACGCGGGTCGTAACCGGCCTTTTCCAGGTTGAGGATGCCGATGCGGTCCGCTTCCTGTTCGTTCTGCCGCGAGAAGCGCCGTTGTTCCTGTAACGCCGCAGCCTGGGTGCCGGCGATGGTGGCGATGCCGGCGTCACCGCCGCCTGCCGCCGCGATGACGATACCTGCCAGCAACGCGGCCATCATCGGCACCTGCATTCTTTGTGAGGCTTCGACGCCGCGAGCGAAGTGACGTTGCGACAAGTGCGCCAGTTCGTGAGCGAGCACCGAGGCGTATTCACCTTCGGTCTGGGCGTTGAGGAACAGGCCGCCGTTGACCCCGACCACGCCGCCCGGCGCTGCGAAGGCGTTGAGTTGCGGGCTGTTGATCAGGATGAATTCCAGGCGGCGGTCGGAGACCTGGCTGGTCTCCACCAGCTTGTACACGCTGGATTCGACGTAATCCTTGAGCTGCGGATCGTTGAGCTGGGAAACCTGACTGCGCAGCATGGCCAGCCAGGCACGGCCGAGCTGGTATTCCTGTTGCGGCGAGACAATGGCAGAGCTGGCGTCGCCGAGTGACGGCAGATCGTCGGCAAAGCCTGGTGAGGCGAGCAGGCAAGCGAGCGTCAGCAGGGTAGGGCGCAGGAAAGTCATGCACAAAGCCTTGGAGGACAAAGACCTTACTGTAGCCGGACACCGAAGCCGCGACCAGATATTCTAGGCAGCTCGACAACCCGAACCGGAGTGACGCAATGACTGACGCTGTAGCCCATGACGTGGAACTGGACGCCAGTGGCCTGAACTGTCCGTTGCCGTTGCTCAAGGCAAAAATGGAACTCAACAAACTGCAAAGTGGCGCTGTGCTCAAGGTGATCGCTACCGATGCCGGCTCGCAACGCGACTTCCGTACCTTTGCCAAACTCGCCGGTCATGCGCTGTTGCGCGAAGAAGACGAGGCTGGCGTCTACCGTTACTGGTTGAAAAAAGCCTGAAGCGCCGCGCCTAAAATCGAAGGGATTATTGATGTTCAAAGTGTTACGCGACTGGATTCAGCGCTACTTCTCCGATGAAGAAGCGGTGGTGCTGGCAGTGCTGCTGTTTCTCGCCTTCACCGCCGTGCTTACCCTCGGCGGCATGCTTGCGCCGGTTCTGGCCGGGATGGTGCTGGCGTATCTGATGCAGGGCCTGGTAGTGACGCTCGAGCGGCTGCGTGTGCCCGGCGGGGTGGCCGTGGGGCTGGTGTTTGCGCTGTTCATGGGCGCGCTGATGCTGTTTATCGTCGTGGTGCTGCCATTGCTGTGGCATCAGTTGATCACCCTGTTCAACGAGTTGCCGGGCATGCTCGCCAAGTGGCAATCGCTGCTGCTTCTATTGCCCGAGCGCTATCCGCATCTGGTGTCTGACGAGCAAGTCCTGCAAGCGATCGAAGCGGCGCGGGGCGAGATTGGCAAGTTCGGTCAGTGGGCTCTGACTTTCTCATTGTCGAGTTTGCCACTGCTGGTGAACATCATGATCTACCTGGTGCTGGTGCCGATTCTGGTGTTCTTCTTCCTCAAGGATCGGGCGATGATCGGCGAGTGGGTGCGCGGCTATCTGCCTCGCGAGCGCGCGCTGATCACCCGCGTCGCCCAGGAAATGAACCGGCAGATCGCCAATTACATACGTGGCAAAGGCATCGAGATCGTGATTTGCGGCGGCGTGACCTACATCGCCTTCATCGCGCTGGGCCTGAACTACGCGGCGCTGCTGGCGTTGCTGGTCGGTTTGTCGGTGGTGGTGCCGTATGTCGGTGCGGTAGTGGTGACCGTACCGGTGCTGCTGATTGCGCTGTTCCAGTGGGGCTGGAGCGATCAGTTCATCTACCTGATGGCGGTCTACGGAATCATTCAGACGCTGGACGGCAACGTGCTGGTGCCGTTGCTGTTTTCGGAAGCAGTGAATCTGCATCCGGTGGCAATCATCTGCGCGGTGCTGTTGTTTGGTGGGTTGTGGGGATTCTGGGGTGTGTTCTTCGCGATCCCGCTGGCGACGCTGTTCAAGGCTGTGCTGGATGCGTGGCCTCGCAAGGAGCCGGTGGTGGCGCCGTTGCTTTAGCGGTTGATCCGGATTTTACAGAGAGGCTATTCGCAAGCAGGCTCGCTCCCACGGTGATTAGATTTCAATTGTGGGAGCGAGCCTGCTCGCGAAGGCGTCTTTACAGACGCAGCAAAAACATCAGGCTTTATTCAGAGCCTCAGCCGCCGCCAGCACGGCATCAACATGCCCCGGCACTTTCACGCCACGCCATTCCTGACGCAGCACACCGTCCTTATCAATCAGGAAAGTACTGCGATCAACGCCTAGGTATTCCTTGCCATACAGTTTTTTCAGCTTGATCACGTCGAACAACTGGCAAACCGCTTCGTCCTTGTCACTGATCAGTTCGAAGGGGAACTCCTGTTTGCCTTTGAAGTTTTCGTGCGACTTCAAACTGTCGCGGGAAATGCCGAAGACTTCGGTGTTGGCAGCCTTGAACGCCGCATATTGATCGCGAAAGCCCTGGCCCTGAGTGGTGCAGCCCGGGGTGCTGTCCTTCGGGTAGAAGTAGATCACCACTTGCTTGCCCTTGAGTTCGGACAGGCTGACGGTCTGCCCGCTGGTCGCAGGTGCGGTGAAATCCGCAACCGGTTGGTCGATGACAACGGCCATGAAAGCTTCCTTACATTGGGTTTTGTGGGCGCCAAGGCTCGATCAGGGCATCCAGGTTCATCGCGTCGGCGAAATCGAGGAACTGATCGCGCAGCCAGCTGATCTGGGTGTTGGCCGGCAGGGTCACGGTGAACGTGGCGTTGAGCATGGTGCCGCCGGTCTGTGGCGCCTGATAGGTGTCGCAGGTGAGGTTTTCCAGCTCGACGTTGTGGTCCATGAAGAACTGGCACAGCTCATTGATGATGTCCGGGCGATACGCCGAGCTGACGTAAGCCACGTAAGGCAGCGCTTGCGGGCGATTTTCCAGAGCGGCGCTGCGCACCACGTTGACGGTGAATGCGTGACGCTTGGCCAGCAATGGCAGGCTGCCTTCGAGGCGCGCGAGGGCGTCCCAGCTGCCGGAAATTTCCAGCACCAGGGCGCTGCACTCGCCGTGGCGGGTCAGGCGAGAGGTGACGACGGCGCAGCGGTTTTCATGGCTGGCGCGGCACAGGACGTTGGTCAGCTCCATGGGGTTGGCGCCGAGGGCACTGATGACAAGGAATTGTTCGCGAACTGTGGGGGTGGACATGCAGCATTCCTAAAGCGATGAGCGGTCGGTAGGTTGACGGGCATTGGCGGCCGGGAGTGCCTGTTCTGGCGGTCCGTATAAAGAGCCCCGGCCAGCGTTCGCGGCTCGCTCCGCTGTGCGGGAGCGCGTCGATGCGACGCAGGAACGGGGCCTGGGAGGCCGAAAGGGGAGGCTGAAACCCGGCGTACAAGCTGATCTGTACCGATCAAAGTCTGAAGGGTAGCGAAAAGCGGCGCCAAGGGGAATGGCGGCGGCGCAGTACTTCGCTTGTGCAAGCATCTTGGCGCCAGTACCATTACCGCTCTCTTTTTCCGGCAGGAGCGGTTTCATGATTGCGGGCAGTATGGTGGCACTGGTCACTCCCATGGATGCACAAGGGCGTCTTGACTGGGACAGCCTCAGCAAACTCGTGGACTTCCACCTCAAGAACGGCACCCATGCCATCGTCGCCGTCGGTACAACCGGCGAGTCGGCCACCCTTGATGTAGAAGAGCACATCGCCGTCATCAAAGCCGTGGTCAAACAGGTTGCCGGGCGCATTCCGGTCATCGCCGGCACCGGCGCCAATTCGACCCGCGAAGCCGTCGAGCTGACTCGCAACGCCAAGGCCGCCGGCGCCGATGCCTGCCTGCTGGTGGTTCCTTATTACAACAAGCCGACCCAGGAAGGCCTGTACCAGCACTTCAAGCACATCGCTGAAGCGGTCGACATTCCGCAGATTCTCTACAACGTTCCCGGCCGCACCTCCTGCGACATGCAGGCCGAGACGGTGATTCGCCTTTCCACCGTGCCGAACATCATCGGCATCAAGGAAGCCACCGGCGACCTCAAGCGCGCCAAAGCGATCATCGATGGCGTGAGCAAGGATTTCATCGTCCTGTCCGGCGATGATCCGACCGCTGTCGAGCTGATCCTGCTGGGCGGCAAAGGCAACATCTCGGTCACCGCCAACGTCGCCCCGCGCGAAATGGCTGACCTGTGCGAGGCCGCGCTCAAGGGCGACGCCGATACCGCACGCGCAATCAACGAAAAACTGATGCCGCTGCACAAGGACCTGTTCATCGAAGCCAACCCGATTCCGGTGAAGTGGGCTTTGGTCGAAATGGGCCTGATGCACGAAGGCATCCGCCTGCCACTGACCTGGCTGAGCACCCCTTGTCATGAAACGCTGCGCTCGGCCCTGCGCCAGTGCAACGTCCTGGTTTAATTGAGGAAGTACAACGCATGAAGCGAATGGCCGGACTTTCCGCACTTGCCTTGATTATCTCCAGCACCAGTGGCTGCGGATGGGTCTGGGGGCCGGAAGGTTATTTCCGCGACCGTGGAAGCGATTACCTGCAAGCGCAACAGACTGCACCGATGCAATTGCCACCGGATGTGAGCACTGCCAAACGTCTCGATCCGCTGTTGCCGATCCCGCGCAACGTGGCCGATGACACCGCGACGGGCGAATACGTCGTGCCGCGTCCTCAGCCGCTTTCGGCGGTTGCCGATGCCACGGATTACTCGCTGCAGAAGAGCGGTGATTCGCGTTGGGTCGTGGCCCAGCACCCGCCGGCCGAAGTCTGGCCAGTGGCGCTGCAGTTCTTCCAGGACAACGGTTTCCGTCTGGATGAACAGCGTCCGCAGACCGGTGAGTTCACCACCACCTGGCAGCACTCCGACGAGTTGTCCGCGTCGATGGCCAAGCGCCTGAGTGCGGCCGGTATCGCCAGCGACAGCGAAACCCGCGTGCGTGTGCGCATCGAGCCGGGCGTGCAGCGCAACACCAGTGAAATCTACGTGGTCAGCGCCGAGCGTCCTGCCGGCAGTACGGCCGACGTGGCCTTCACCAACCGTTCGGTCAACACTGGCCTGGACGCTGCGCTGGTCGACGACATGCTCGCGAGCATGAGCCGCACCTCCGAGAAGGGCGGTTCGGTGTCGATGCTGGCCTCGCGTGATTTCGATGCGCCGAGCCGTGTCAGCCTGAACGAAGACGGCAGCGGCAACCCGGTGTTGAACGTCGGTACCGATCTGGACCGCGCCTGGTCGAGCGTCGGCCGTGCGCTGGAACAGGGCGAATGGCGCGTTGAAGACATCAACCGCAGCCTGGGCCTGTACTACATCAACCTGGCCGAAAAAGCCGAGAAGAAAGACGACAAGCCTGGCTTCTTCAGCAGCCTGTTCGGCAGTGCGCCGAGCAAGGAAGAAGTCGAAGCCCGCGCCGAGCGTTATCAGGTTCGCCTGAGCAAGGTGGGCGAGAACATCCAGGTTACCGTCGAAAAGAACATCAACACCGTCGCGCCGGCCGATGTCGCGCGTAAAGTGTTGAGCGTGATTCAGGACAACCTGGGCTGATCCGATATGCGTTTTGCCGTTCTCGGCAGCGGTAGCCAAGGGAACGGCACGCTGATCGCCAGTGCTGATACGTACGTGCTGGTGGATTGTGGTTTTTCCCTGCGGGAAACCGAAAGACGTCTGTTGCGCCTGGGTGTGCACCCGGCGCAACTGAGCGCGATACTCGTGACCCACGAACATGCCGACCACGTGCATGGCGTGGGTTTACTGTCTCGGCGCTACAATCTGCCGGTCTACCTCAGTCGTGGCACGTTGCGCGGGATGCGCAAACCGCTTGAACCGGCAGGCTTTCTGGCCGGCGGCGAGCAACTGCAGATCGGCGCACTGAACGTTGGGGTCATTGCCGTGGCCCATGACGCGCAGGAGCCGACCCAGTACGTTTTCAGCGATCAGGAACAGCGGCGCTTCGGCCTGTTGACCGACCTGGGATCGTTCTGCGAGCGGGTGCTGGATGGCTATCGGGACCTCGATGCATTGATGATCGAGTCGAACCATTGCCGCGACATGCTGGCCCGTGGTCACTACCCGTACTTTCTCAAGCAACGGGTGGGCGGCGAACGCGGACATCTGAACAACCATCAGGCGGCATTCCTGGTGGCCGAGTTGGGCTGGCAGGGTTTGCAACACCTGGTGCTGGCCCATCTGAGCAGCAAGAACAACCTGCCGCAGCTGGCCCGGCAATGTTTTGTCGACACCCTCGGGTGCGACCCGGACTGGCTGCAACTGGCCGATCAAGATTCAGGGCTCGACTGGCGCCACATCGCCTAGCCCACCTACTTAGCAAGCGGAGCCCATCATGGAAAAACGTGAAGAACTCTACCGCGGCAAAGCCAAATCGGTTTACAAGACCGACGACGCTGACCGCTTGATCCTGCTGTTTCGCAACGACACTTCGGCGTTCGACGGCAAGCGCATCGAACAGCTTGATCGCAAGGGTATGGTGAACAACAAGTTCAACGCCTTCATCATGCAGAAACTCGAAGCGGCCGGCGTGCCTACCCAGTTCGACAAACTGCTGGGCGACAATGAATGCCTGGTGAAGAAGCTCGACATGATCCCGGTGGAATGCGTCGTGCGTAACTATGCCGCCGGCAGCCTGGTCAAGCGTCTGGGCGTCGAGGAGGGCATGAAGCTCAACCCGTACACCTTCGAACTGTTCTTGAAGGACGACGCCAAGGGCGACCCGTTCATCAACGAATCCCACGTCGTGGCATTCGGTTGGGGCACCGCCGAGCAACTGGCGCGCATGAAAGAACTGTCGCTCAAGGTCAACGAAGTCCTGAGCAAACTGTTCGACGACGCCGGCCTGCTGCTGGTCGATTTCAAGCTTGAATTCGGCGTGTTCAGCGACGGCTCCATCGTCCTCGGCGACGAGTTCAGCCCGGACGGCTGCCGTCTGTGGGACAAGGACACCAAGAAGAAGATGGACAAGGACCGCTTCCGCCAAGGCCTCGGTGACGTCATCGAAGCCTACGAAGAAGTCGCCGCTCGTCTGGGTGTACCGCTTTAATCGACGCAAGCATCTGATAGCACGGAAAAAATTTCGTTTGGGGGGTTCGCAACCAACGAAAGTGTTGTTATGATGCGCGCCGTTGGAGAGATGCCAGAGTGGCCGAATGGGACGGATTCGAAATCCGTTGTACCTTCACCGGTACCTAGGGTTCGAATCCCTATCTCTCCGCCATTATTGAACAAGACGAAGCCCCCGTAATCATTGCTGATTACGGGGGCTTTTTCGTTTCTGTCGATTCATTTAGGGCATTTCTAGGGCATAAACCTTGTCCGACATGCCGCTCTAGTCCGTTCTAAACCCCAGCATTTTTGACACAACACCCGCCATGCTCTTGGTGTCTTTGGGTATCCACCTCCCATAATGTTTTCTCACCATCGTTGTGTCAGCGTGTCCAAGCTGCCTCGCCACCCATTCAACCGGAACGTAGCTAGACAACATCTGGCTGGCGAAAGTGTGACGACATTGATTGGCGCCCCGGTGCCGGACTTCTGCCATTTTCAGATGTGCAGTAAACCAGTTGCTGAGGGTTTTGCCGCTCCATAACAAGCCGCTGGTGGAGCTACGGAAAAGAAATCTGACTTTCATCTTTTTGGATGTAATGTTGTCGCGCTGAATTACGGTGATTTCCTCTGCGGGCGCGTCTTTAGCTGCAGCAATAATCTCTCGCATCAGCTGCAAAGCCGGATCGATTAGCTCGATCACTCTCACTCTAGAGCGTTCCTTCGGTACCTTGAATTCACCGACAACCAATGCGCGCCGAACTTGCACTAGGCCTGCTTCAAGATCGATATCTTCGACAGCGAGTGCGATAAGCTCGGACAGCGAGAGACCAGCCCAACAGTTGAACTCAATCATCCTGCTATCGGGTCTGCGGGCGGGATCTGTTTTACCAATTAGATCAATCTCGGTGCGAGTAAATGGGTCAGCGTGCTCAAGATCGACGTCCGACCCTACATTGCTAACCCTGTCTAGCGGATTGGATTTAAGAATGCCGTCGCCGAAAGCGTCACCCCAGACGCCCCGGACTACAGTGAAAATGTCGTTTACGGTTTTTGGGGAAAGACCTTGTTTGAGTAGATGTGCTTGAAAAAGCTCTATATCGCTTTTGCTGATATCGACGATTCGGCGCCTGCCAAATTTGGTCTCCACGTGTTTTGATTTGCTTACGTAATTGACGACGGTGCTAGATGCTTTAAGCGCCCTTTGAACCTCCAGCCAGCGGTCGATACCTTCTTTGACAGTACGCTTTAGGGATGGGCCGCCGGTGCCCGTGAACATGGCGGCCCTTGGTGAGTTAGGGAAGTGAGCCGCATAATCGAAGCGGCCCTCTTTAATCTCCGCCAGGATCGTGCGCCGTTTGTTGTCGGCATATGCAATTGCGGCTTTGTTTACTTTCGAGATTCCTTCGAGAGGTTCTCGGCAACGTTGGCCGTTGAAGATGAACCAGATGCGTAATTGCTTGCCATTCATCTCGACGCCTGTAGGCATCTTGTCAGTCATGGTTGGCCTGCCATCCACTTTTCAATCGCCTCCTTGTTATAAACAAGCACGTTCGCTGGGTCCGTTCGATAGTGCTTCCCTTCTAGCCAAATCCCACGGGATCGGTATTTACGAACTGCTTCCGTGCTTAGCCCAAAAACTGGATACAGCAGGTCCTGCCGAAACCAAGCGCCTGGAGTGATGTGGAAATCAATTTTTTCTGCGGCGCTCATGCTTTCACTCCTTTTGGCTGAATGCCTTTCGTGTCATCGGGTTCTTTTTCAGTCGCTAGGCGTTGTGCCATATGAACCGCTTGCTTTTGTAGAGATCTGGCGTCGCGCTCGAGCTTCTTGCCGGTACGAAAGGCGCTGAAGGTCTCGGCCGCGACCCGCAACAGCTCGCCGATGGCGACCAGCGTCCGGCACTCGGCCCGGCCGAAGGGGGGACGTGCTTCAAGTCGTTTGCAGGTTTGTGCCAGGCGCGTGTGATCGGCTCGGATGAACTGCAGAGAGGCCTGAAGCTCGCGGATAGTTCTGGCACTCGCGGCGCGCTGAATGTCTTCACCCTCGCGCAGGCCGGTCTCTAGTCCATCGCTGCGGCCCATGATGTAACCGCCCCAGACAAGCAGGGCGGCTAGAACTATCAGGATGACGAGTGCGCCGATTTGTATTGGGGTCATCATGTGGTCTGCTCCTGAGATTGTCGTTGGCTGGTAGTGACAGCCGTCAGTGGTGTGGGGACGACAGTGCGTTGGCCGTCCTGCTGTCGCTGCATGTTTTCATCGGCTTTGTAGGCGCGGATGTCGATCAGCGAGGCAACGTGGCGGATGTGCGCGTACTTCAGCGCCTTGCGGCTGGTGTCCAGCGTGGTGATTGGCAGCTGGATTCTGCCGCTCTGGATTTCCGCCACGAAGGACTGTTCGTTGAGGTTACGAAAGTATTGCTCGCGCACTTTTTCCAGCGGGATCAGGACGTCCCCGAAGATGCGGTAGAGCAGTTCGACGGTGGCTGACTCCGGTGCTGGGTGCAGGCGGAGCGGGTTCTGGCTAGCAGCTGTCATTAGCCTACCCATGTCTTGATTGTTGTTCTGAGGTTGAGTACCGCCTCTTCGGCGGTGCCTCCATGCCTCGATATGTACTTATTGCCTGCCTGGGCTCCTGAGTTGGTGAGCAGCATGGTGAGCGAGGCGCGCCATCCAAGGCGCGTCTTGCGAATGTTGAATGCAAAATCACCGTAATCGAACGTCGGCGTCGCATTGAGTAACTCGGATATGGTTACAAACTCCATTACCTCCCGCTGGTACTCCACCAGTTGGAGTTGCGTCCAGTCGGCTTTAATTTCCATTTGCTCCTCCAATTGAGCAATCGCGGCAATTTGAGTGAGCACCTCGTGAACCTTGGTCCGGTTACGCTGCTCAACGGGCATGCGTAAGAGGTCGACAAGGTGCTGATCCATCAGATGGTTATTCATGTGTTCTTTTCCCTTTGGCGTGAGCCCAGGCATTCAGACAGTGGCGTTTGGTCAGCTCGCGCAGATGTTCAGGCACTTCGAGGAGCGCGGCATTGCGCTCCTCGCGTGTGCGCATGGCAACGATCTGGCGGGCGTACTCCCTAGGCCACGTCACGGCGGTCTGCCGGGATTGGGGGGAGGTCGATGTCGAGTTGCTCAGCCAGCCAGCGAATCCCGGCTTGCTTGACCCTGGTCGACTGGCTGTACTGCATGCCGTATTTCTCGTCGTACCAGGGGCTGTCTTTGACCCGCAGATACTGACCGTCGCGCTTGAGATCTGCCGGCAGGTTTCCCGTGAGCAGACCCTTTTCACGCATGAGAGCGATGAGCTTGGGACGGGTCAGGCCGAGATAAACGGCCGCTTGTGCGAGGGTGCGTTCCATGGCGTCCTCCTCAAGCCGCATGCGCGGCAGGAGTGGCCGCTGCAGCGAGGTGGTTGATGGACTCGCTGACCTTGCCGTAGATCTCGACATCGCTACCGCACGCGGTGAAACACCGGGTACGGGGGATCTTTGTGCCAATGCTGAGGATGGCGGTGACGCAGGAGAGGGTGTGCGGACGATGTACAGCGACATGCAACGGCACATCGAAGCCCATGTCGAGGCTGAGCACGCCGCCGGTGCGGATCAGTTCGAATACCCGCTGTTTGTCCTGGACTTCAAAGCGGACGTATTGGCGATCAGCGTGCGGGCGATGCGCCAGGTCGCTGGTGGTGCTCGGATCAAGCGGACCGTTGGCAATCTCTCCAATGAAGTCGGCCAGTTTGAGGTGCATATTTTTGTCGTTTGGCAGGGTCAGTGTGTGGCGTTCGCTGCCCAGCTCGACGACAAAAGTGCTTTCCTCTGTGCCGCGCTCAGCCTTTAAACGGAATGCCAGGCATTCACGCTTCGGTACTGTGCGCAGAACGTGATTGAAGGTCTCGGTCAGGTTGACCTGGGCGTTGAGCAACTGCAGCGTGCGGTTGTCGATCTTGTACTTGCTCATGCCGCGTGCCCTCCACCGCTTGGATCGACAGGAGAGGGCTGGCAGGACTTGGCGACAAGCTTGGGTTTGCTGTTATGGATGACGACCAGGCAGCCTGTAGCGAGCTGCAGCTGTTCGATCAGTTTGCGGTTGCTGACACAAGCCGGATGGACATGCAGGGATGCGGTGGTACGCATGGTGAAGCCTCACTGTGGTTGGAGAGTGAGGCAAAAATAACTTAGGTTTTATTTTTCGGCAATAACCTAGCGATTATTTATCGAAGCAGCGACATATTTGTTGGGTTGAGCGTCGACCACCAAAAGACTCGGCCAATAATTTGTATGTGTTGCTCCATCACCTGTTCGAATGTGTAGTCCTCATCGGCATATTCCTCCCGATTGAAGCTTCGCAGCCGGATTCCACCTGGGATTCGATAAAGAAATTTGATTCTCAAAAGGCCGTCATGTTCCAGTGCATACACCTGTCCATCAATAATGCTCCTCATGCCTTTATCGATCCCGAGGGTTGCCCTGTCGAGAATCAACGGATGATTAGAGTTGCCCATATTGGTGGCGCATGCAGCGTTTGACGGGTCTATACCAGCCTTCCTAAGGGTGTACTTGGAGAAACGGACTTTACGACCGTCGTCGATTTGAACAGAAGACCTGCCCATCCCTGAAGAAATTTCGACTTCCTTGTAAAGCGGCAAAGCAACCTCGTCATCATCCAGCGGGGTGTCGTCATCCCATGGAGACAGTTCACCCAAAACGTAGGGAGTTCCATCTTTAGGGCGCAGCTTGGGAGGTAAATGATTAGCGCGTTGTTCTTGTGGTGGCGTGCCAAGCTCTAACCAATCAATGTCGATTTGAAGAGCGCGCGCAATCGAGGCGAGGAATCGACTCTTCTGGGATTTTCCGGAGCTGAGCTTCTGAATGCTCGCTTGGGTGCACCCCGCCGCGACAGCAAGCTGTTCCTGCTTGAGGCCACGTTCTGCCATCGCGTAATTAAGGCGATCAGAGAGGGTTGGTAGTTGATTTTTGTCTGGATAGTTCATGGGTGGAGGTTATGACTCCAGTTATAGAATGTCCAACAGCTAAGGTTGTTGACAAAATAATCTCAAAGTTATAATTTGCGTTCAGTTACTCGTTGAGACCTGAACATGACTATAAATCAGAAGAAATGCAGCGCTTCCGTTGATGATCACGGCGCCGCTTGCGAAGCGTTACAGCGTGCGCTTGAAGCGTGTGGCGGAAACCAGTCAGAACTCGCACGGCGCTGCAATGTTAAGCAGCCGCACGTATGGAAATGGATTAAAGCTGGCCGCGTACCTACCGAACGCGTCCACGCTGTTGCTAAAGCGTCAGAGGGCAAAGTCTTACCCCACGAATTGCGTCCAGATTTGCCTGATCTTTTCCCTGCGCCAGCTACTCCAGCAGTTGCTGCTTAATACCCAGAAAAAAGGCGACCCAAGGGTCGCCCAGTTTCTCCCGACAGCATCACCACAATGCTATCGGGTCGCGATGTCAGTAGGCGAGCACACCACATGTCGCCGACTTTCATCGCGTTTCCAAGGCTCGGAAGCCTTGGTGTTGCTGCCGTTCTTACCACAGAGCTGGCAGCTATTGCGCCAGGGGTGAACAACGGATTGTTCGCCCCGGCACGGTGCCGGTTTGGTCTTACGAACCTAGCCGGCTTTGGGCCTCTCCAGACCACGCGGCAAATGTATCACCAACTTCTGTCGCGCGGCACTGGCAACTTTTAGGATTAATGCCATGAGCCGTATCGCTCTGAGTTCTCTGGAACGGGCGCAGCGGGAAATCCTGCCGCTCGATTTAGCGCTGTACCACGCCGCTCGCGAATACCCCGGCGGTGCTGCTGCCATTGCCGCTACGACGGGCCGCAACCCGACCACGCTGCAGCACAAACTGTCGCCGACCCACCCGAGCCACTCCATCAATATTCAGGAGTTCGGCGAGATCCTCGAACTGACCAAGGATCGCCGCATTCTCGATGCGGTGCATGCGCTGGTCGGCGACACGGTCTGGCAGGAACTGGCCGATACCTACACCAACGACATGCCTGAGACCCTGACCACGGGTATCGCCGAATACTTCCGCCAGGTTGCTGATCTGGCCGAGACCTGGGCCAAGAGCATCGGCGACGGCGTGGTGACTGATCGGGAACTGGCGGCGATTCGCCTGCAGGTGTTCCGGGGCATTCAAGGCCTGCTCGGGTTGTTCAACCGCGCCACCTACGTCAACCAGACGACGCGAGGTGCTGACCGTGGCTGACATCGCCGATTTCGCCAATGATCTGGTGCAGGAACGCATCGATCAGGCCATGGCTGCGCGCAGCGCTGCCAAGGCCGAAAGCGCTGCCCATTCCTTGCTGTTCTGTGAGGCCTGTGACGATCCGATTCCGGAAGCCCGTCGCCTGGCCTCACCGGGTTGCTCGCAGTGCATCAGCTGCCAATCCCTTTCTGAGCGGGGGATTCAGCATGCTCGATGAGGTATTGGTCCAATTCGCCGATTACGGTCTGGAGCCAGCGCAACCGCTGGTGTTCGGCAAGCTGACCCGCTGCAAGACATCGCAGGACAAGGGCAAGGAAAAGAACGGCTGGTACGTGGTCCACGAGCAGCGCACGGAGAAGGGCGACACCCTGATCTTCGGCGCCTTCGGTGACTGGCGTTCGGGCGAGACCCAGAAAATCAAGGTCAAGGCTGGTCGCATGTCGCTGGAAGAACGCGAAGTGATGCGTGCCCGCCAGGAAGAAGCCAAGCGCCGCGCCGCCGAAATCGCGAGTAACGCTGCGCGGCGGGCCGCGAAAAGGGCGCAGGTTTTGTTCGAACGCATGCCGACCACCGGCCGCAGCGAATACCTGGACCGCAAACAGATCGTTGGCATCAACGTGCGATACGCGCCACGAACCGGTGCGGTACTGGTCCCAATGAAGAACGCTCGTGATCAGATCATGGGCCTGCAGGTGATCTTCCCGAACAAGCAGGAAGACACCGATCGCGACAAATCCTACTGGCCTTACGGCATGGCGAAGGAGGGCACCTTTCACTTGCTCGGTCCGCACCCAGAGCCGGGTGAGCCGGTGCTGGTTTGTGAGGGTTACGCCACCGGCGCCAGCCTGCACATGGCGACCTCGCTCGCTGTGGCCGTGGCATTCGATGCGGGCAACCTGCTCGCCGTGTGTAAGGCCATGCGCGAGCGCTTCGCCGGCTGCCCGCTGATCATCTGCCGCGATGACGACTGGAAGACTGCTAAGCCTAATGGCGATGCCTGGAATCCGGGTGAGGAGAAAGCGAGTAATGCGGCCTTGATCGTCGGCGCCCAGGTGGTCGCGCCGATCTTCTCTGTCGAGCGTCACGACAAATGGACCGACTTCAACGACCTGCACGTCGCCGAAGGCCTCGACGCGGTGCGTCGACAAGTCCTCGCGGTGGTCCGTCCGCCCGCTGCCGGTGGCTGGAAAGATCAACTCGCCCGCAGTGAAAGCGGCGCCTTGATCGCGCACATGCAGAACGTGGAACTGATCCTCGCTCACGACGAGCGCTGGGCTGGCGTGATCAGCTACTGCGCCTTCAGTTCGAAGATCGTCAAGCTGCGTGCGGCGCCCTATGGCGGTGGTACCGGTGAATGGGCCGACATCGATGATGTGCGCGTGATGAAGTGGCTCGCGCAGCAGTACAACCTGCGCGTGAAGTCATCGCACGTGATCGAAGCCGTCAGCGTCGTGGCCCACGACCACGCGTTTCACCCGGTGCGTGAGTACCTGAAAAAGCTGGAATGGGATCGTGTGCCGCGCCTGGAGCGGTGGCTGACCGATGTCATGGGCGTGAAGACAACGGACTACACGTCCAAGGTCGGCAAGCGCTGGATGATCTCGGCCGTGGCGCGGGTGATGAAGCCCGGCTGCAAGGCGGACTCGGTGATGATCCTCGAAGGCGTACAAGGCGCCGGTAAGTCGACCGCCATGAGCGTGCTTGGCGGCGAGTGGTTCATGGATACGCCGTTTGCCCTCGGCGACAAGGACGGCTTTCAGGCAATCCGTGGCAAGTGGATTGTTGAGCTGGGCGAGCTGGACAGCTTCAACAAGGCGGAGAGCACCAAGGCCAAGCAGTTCTTCTCGGCATCGACTGACACCTACCGCGAAAGCTATGGCCGCAGAACGCTGGACGTGCCACGCCAGTGTGTTTTCGTCGGTACCACCAACCAGGACGAGTACCTCAAGGACGCCACCGGCAACCGTCGTTATTGGCCGGTGGCCTGTACCAAGGTCGACGTTGCGTTGCTGCGCGAGATCCGCGACCAACTCTGGGCTGAAGCGATGTTCTGCTTTGAGGCCGGCGACCTCTGGTGGGTAACGCGAGAGGAGGCGCCGATGTTCAGCGAGGAGCAGGACGAACGCTTTGTGGTGGACGAATGGGAAACGCCCATCCTGACCTGGCTCGAAGAATCGCAGATCGGCGAGACCACCACCGGTAGCGAGGTTATGAGTCAGGCGCTCAAGCTCGATCCCGGTCATTGGGGCAAACCGGAGCAGATGCGTGTGGGAGCGATCCTCCATCGACTGGGCTGGCGACGGTTCCGTTTGGGCGCCTTGAGCAAGAGCGGCCAGCGGCCATGGGCGTACAAGAAACCTGAGGGTTGGGGCAGGGCGCCTGCGCTGGAACAACCTGCATTTGAGGAGCCGTGCTTCGATGATTAAAGCGATCGATATGGCTCTCAAACAATGGGCGCAGGAGCTGCACAGCGACGAGGTCGCCGCCGGTTACTCGGGCGGCAACATGGTCGCGATGATGATGGAAAGCGGTGGTCAGCTTGTGCGCGGCAGGCGCGGGAGCAGGGTGCCGCTGGAAGCCTCCCTGGACATTGAGCGCATCGTCAAGAAACGCCTTGATCCCGAGCTGATCACGGTCGTCAAGGTGCATTACTTCCAGCCCGACGCACCTCTCGCTGCACGTCTGGCACGCAGTGGCTGCACACGCAACCTCTACTACCAGCGCCTGCATGACGCTCACATCGTGGTCGAGCACTTCCTCCTGGGGGAAGCGGCTTGATCGTGAGCATTACTCTGGCTCACGCCGTCCCACCGGCCTGCCTCCGTCCCACCGCTTTTTGCGGTGGTGGGACGGGCGCAGGCCCCGTCGTTGTTGGGCTGTCCCACC
>NZ_RCNX01000040.1:0-59763 GCF_004307595.1 Pseudomonas sp. Sample_23 | reverse complement strand
AAAAAAGAAAAACCCTTATTTGCGATCTTCCAGCTTGGTGATGTCACGCGACTCGTAACCAGTGTACAGCTGGCGCGGACGGCCAATCTTGTACGGGCTCGAGAGCATTTCTTTCCAGTGCGAAATCCAGCCCACGGTACGCGCCAGGGCGAAAATCACCGTGAACATGCTGGTTGGAATGCCGATCGCCTTGAGGATGATCCCCGAGTAGAAGTCGACGTTCGGGTACAGCGAGCGCTCGATGAAGTACGGGTCGGTCAACGCGATCTCTTCCAGGCGCATGGCCAGTTCGAGTTGCGGATCGTTGTTGATGCCCAGTTCCTTCAACACTTCGTCGCAGGTCTGCTTCATGACAGTCGCGCGAGGGTCGCGGTTCTTGTAGACGCGGTGACCGAAGCCCATCAACTTGAACGGATCGTTCTTGTCCTTGGCCTTGGCGATGAACTTGTCGATGTTCGACACATCGCCAATCTCGTCGAGCATGGTCAGCACGGCTTCGTTCGCACCGCCGTGGGCAGGGCCCCACAGTGCGGCGATACCGGCGGCGATACAGGCGAACGGGTTGGCACCCGAAGAGCCGGCCAGACGCACGGTGGAGGTCGAAGCGTTCTGCTCGTGGTCGGCATGGAGGATGAAGATCCGGTCCATGGCCTTGGCGAGTACCGGGCTGATCGGTTTGATCTCGCACGGGGTGTTGAACATCATGTGCAGGAAGTTTTCCGCGTACGTCAGGTCGTTGCGCGGGTACATCATGGGTTGGCCCATGGAGTACTTGTAAACCATCGCTGCCAGGGTCGGCATCTTCGCAACCAGACGGATCGCGGAGATTTCGCGATGCTGCGGATTATTGATGTCCAGGGAGTCGTGGTAGAAGGCCGAGAGGGCGCCGACTACACCGCACATGACGGCCATCGGGTGGGCGTCGCGACGGAAACCGTTGAAGAAGGTTTTCAGCTGTTCGTGAACCATGGTGTGGTTTTTCACGGTGCTGACGAACTGGGCCTTCTGTTCTGCGGTCGGCAATTCGCCGTTGAGCAGCAGGTAGCAGGTTTCCAGGTAGTCCGACTTTTCAGCCAGCTGTTCGATCGGGTAGCCGCGGTGCAACAAAATGCCGTTGTCGCCGTCGATATAGGTGATTTTCGATTCGCACGAAGCGGTCGACATGAAACCCGGGTCGAAAGTGAAGCGGCCCGTGGCCGTCAGGCCCCGAACATCAATTACATCGGGACCAACGGTGCCGGTTAAAATGGGCAGCTCGACGGGGGCTGCGCCCTCGATGATCAACTGCGCTTTTTTGTCAGCCATGTGGCCTCCTATTTATGCTTGAACCATCAGACAGACCCCCCACGCAGGGCCCGCACCACTATAGTGAGATAAATTCGAATGTCAATTTGCCTAAAGTCTTGCTCCAGAAGGCTTTAAGCCGACTTTTTCCTCGAAATTGCCTGCCATTTACGCCTTTTATGCAACTTGTGCAATCCGCTATTGGGGGTAGGTGAACGCGTTGTCATTAGTAGCCTAACTGTCTATACTCGGCCACCGACCGCCAAGGGCTTTTGGGCTTGCTTTCATTGGGGGTCGCATCCCTGGGTGGTGGTTACCTGACCAGTGCACTCCCCAACAACTTTGCCCTGATTGTTAGGGGCTCTTCAGTGTGAAAAAAAAGCCGTGAAAAGCCAACGACCTGTAAACCTAGACCTAAGGACCATCAAACTCCCAGTCACTGCTTACACGTCCATTCTTCACCGTATCTCCGGTGTCATCCTCTTCGTGTGCCTTGCCATCATGCTTTACGCATTGGACAAGTCGCTGAGCTCCGAGGAAGGCTTCGGTCAGGTGAAAGCGTGTCTGACCAGTCCGCTAGCCAAGCTAGTGATTTGGGGCATCCTGTCCGCTCTGCTGTATCACCTGGTAGCCGGTGTGCGCCACTTGATCATGGACATGGGCATCGGTGAGACGCTGGAAGGCGGCAAACTGGGCTCGAAAATCGTTATCGCCGTTTCCGTGGTGGTAATCGTTCTGGCAGGAGTCTGGATATGGTAACTAACGTCACTAACCTGTCGCGTTCGGGCCTCTATGACTGGATGGCACAGCGTGTGTCTGCGGTCGTTCTCGCGGCTTACTTCATCTTTCTGATCGGATACATCGTCGCCAACCCTGGCCTCGAGTATGCCCAGTGGCATGAACTGTTCGCTCACAACGGAATGCGTATTTTCAGCCTGCTGGCCCTTGTTGCTCTGGGCGCTCACGCCTGGGTCGGCATGTGGACCATCGCGACCGACTACCTGACGCCAATGGCGTTCGGCAAGTCCGCAACGGCGATACGTTTCCTTTTCCAGGCAGTATGCGGCGTTGCGATGTTCGCTTACTTCGTCTGGGGTGTGCAGATTCTCTGGGGTATCTGATTCATGGCTAACATTCCAACGATTTCTTTCGACGCCATCATTATTGGTGGTGGCGGTGCCGGCATGCGCGCTGCGCTGCAGCTGGCACAGGGCGGCCACAAGACTGCGGTGATCACCAAGGTTTTCCCGACCCGTTCGCACACTGTGTCCGCGCAGGGCGGCATCACGTGCGCCATCGCTTCCGCCGACCCGAACGATGACTGGCGCTGGCACATGTACGATACCGTCAAGGGTTCCGACTACATCGGTGACCAGGACGCTATCGAATACATGTGTCAGGAAGGCCCGGCCGCTGTTTTCGAGCTGGACCACATGGGTCTGCCGTTCTCGCGTACCGAGCAAGGCCGCATCTACCAGCGTCCGTTCGGTGGCCAGTCCAAGGACTACGGCAAGGGCGGTCAGGCTGCACGTACCTGTGCTGCATCCGACCGTACCGGTCACGCGCTGCTGCACACGCTTTATCAGGGCAACCTGAAAGCCGGCACCACGTTCCTCAACGAGTACTACGCTGTTGATCTGGTGAAAAACCAGGAAGGCGAATTCGTTGGTGTGATCGCGATCTGCATCGAAACCGGCGAAACCTCCTACATCCGTGCCAAGGCCACCGTTCTGGCCACTGGCGGTGCAGGCCGTATCTACGCGTCCACCACCAACGCCTTGATCAACACCGGTGACGGCGTCGGCATGGCTCTGCGTGCTGGCGTGCCGGTACAAGACATCGAAATGTGGCAGTTCCACCCGACCGGCATCGCCGGCGCCGGTGTACTGGTTACCGAAGGTTGCCGTGGTGAAGGTGGTTACCTGATCAACAAGCACGGCGAGCGTTTCATGGAGCGTTATGCTCCGAACGCGAAAGACCTTGCAGGTCGTGACGTGGTTGCCCGTTCGATGGTCAAGGAAATCATCGCCGGCAACGGTTGCGGTCCGAATGGCGACCACGTAATGCTCAAACTCGACCACCTGGGCGAGGAAGTGCTGCACAGCCGTCTGCCAGGCATCTGCGAACTGTCGAAGACTTTCGCCCACGTTGACCCGGTCGTTGCTCCGGTTCCGGTTGTGCCGACCTGCCACTACATGATGGGCGGCGTTGCCACCAACATTCATGGCCAGGCGATCACCCAGAACGCCGAAGGTCAGGACCAGATCATTCCTGGCCTGTTCGCGGTAGGCGAAGTGGCTTGCGTATCGGTTCACGGTGCGAACCGTCTGGGCGGCAACTCGCTGCTCGACCTGGTGGTCTTCGGTCGCGCTGCCGGCCTGCACCTGGAAAAGGCGTTGACCGATGGCATCGAATACGACGACGCTACCGAGTCCGACATCGAAGCTGCACTGTCGCGTCTGAACGCGCTGAACAACCGTACCGACGGTGAAGACGTTGCCACCCTGCGTCGCGAGCTGCAAAGCTGCATGCAGAACTACTTCGGTGTATTCCGTACCGGCGAATACATGCAGAAGGGCATCGCTCAGCTGGCCGATCTGCGCAAGCGTATCGCCAACGTGAAGATCAACGACAAGTCGCAAGCGTTCAACACTGCACGTATCGAAGCGCTGGAACTGCAGAACCTGCTGGAAGTGGCTGAAGCTACCGCCATCGCGGCCGAAGTACGTAAAGAGTCCCGCGGCGCTCACGCCCGTGAAGACTTCGAAGACCGTGATGACGAAAACTGGCTGTGCCACACCCTGTACTTCCCGGGTGACAAGCGCGTCACCAAGCGTGCCGTGAACTTCTCGCCGAAGACTGTTCCGACTTTCGAACCTAAAGTCCGGACTTATTAAGGGTGACCGCCATGTTGCAAGTCAGTGTTTATCGCTACAACCCTGATCAGGACGCCGCGCCGTTCATGCAGGATTTCCAGGTCGATACCGGTGGTAAAGACCTGATGGTGCTGGACGTGCTGGCCCTGATCAAAGAGCAGGACGAAGGTTTCTCCTATCGTCGCTCCTGCCGTGAAGGCGTCTGCGGCTCCGACGGCATGAACATCAACGGCAAGAACGGTCTGGCCTGCATCACGCCGCTGTCTGCCGTTGTAAAAGGCAACAAGCTGATCGTTCGTCCGCTGCCAGGTTTGCCGGTTATCCGTGACCTGGTCGTCGATATGAGCATCTTCTACAAGCAATACGAGAAGGTGAAGCCTTACCTGCAGAACGACACGCCGGCTCCGGCCATCGAGCGTCTGCAGTCGCCAGAAGAGCGCGAAAAGCTCGACGGTCTGTACGAGTGCATCCTGTGCGCCTGCTGCTCGACCTCTTGCCCGTCCTTCTGGTGGAACCCGGACAAGTTCCTGGGTCCAGCTGCGCTGCTGCAAGCCTACCGCTTCCTGGCAGACAGCCGCGACACCAAGACCAGCGAGCGTCTGGCTTCACTTGACGACCCGTTCAGCGTTTTCCGCTGCCGGGGCATCATGAACTGCGTCAACGTATGTCCGAAAGGCCTGAACCCGACTAAGGCCATCGGTCACATCCGTAACATGCTGCTTTCGAGCGGCGTGTGATTCAGCTGCTGTAACCGTTGCACCGTAGAGGCTGTGGCGCGGGCTTCAACCCGCGTCATGGCTATAACCAGAGCCGTAGCCATAAGCTGCAGCTCTTCTTTTGAAGAAATGAGACAAGCAGGGGCATCCGGGCTGGTACCCGGACTATCAGTGTGATCCTAGGTGGCTTGTTTTAGTCGCTGCATTCGGACTTCTGCAAGTTTGCTCGGTGTCGACACCGATGGTGTTCCCCTAACCGAGGGTGACCAAGCATGCAAGAAAGCGTGATGCAGCGCATGTGGAACAGCGCCTACCTTTCAGGTGGAAACGCTGCCTATGTGGAAGAGCTTTATGAGCTCTACCTGCACGACCCTAACGCTGTGCCAGAAGAGTGGCGCACCTACTTTCAGAAGTTGCCAGCCGACGGCAACTCTGCCACTGATGTTTCGCACTCGACGATTCGCGATCATTTCGTGCTGCTGGCAAAGAACCAGCGCCGCGCCCAACCGGTTTCCGCCGGCAGCGTGAGCAGTGAGCACGAGAAGAAGCAAGTTGAAGTGCTGCGATTGATCCAGGCCTACCGTATGCGTGGCCACCAGGCAGCCCAGCTTGACCCGCTGGGACTGTGGCAGCGTCCTGCACCTGCAGACCTGTCGATCAATCATTACGGCTTGACCAATGCCGATCTTGATACGACCTTCCGTGCCGGCGACCTGTTCATCGGCAAAGAGGAAGCGAGCCTACGCGAAATTCACGAAGCGTTGCAGCAGACATATTGCCGCACCATCGGCGCTGAATTCACGCACATCACCGATTCCGAGCAGCGCCAGTGGTTCCAGCAGCGTCTGGAAAGCGTGCGTGGTCGTCCGACGTACTCCGCCGACATCAAGAGCCACCTGCTTGAGCGCGTGACTGCCGGTGAAGGCCTGGAAAAATACCTGGGCACCAAATACCCGGGCACCAAGCGTTTCGGTCTGGAAGGCGGCGAAAGCCTGATTCCGATGCTCGACGAACTGATCCAGCGTTCCGGCTCGTACGGCACCAAGGAAGTCGTCATCGGCATGGCCCACCGTGGCCGTCTGAACGTACTGGTCAACACCTTCGGCAAGAACCCGCGCGAGCTGTTCGACGAGTTCGAAGGCAAGAAGAAGGTCGAGCTGGGTTCCGGTGACGTTAAATACCACCAGGGCTTCTCGTCCAACGTGATGACCACCGGCGGTGAAGTTCACCTGGCCATGGCGTTCAACCCGTCCCACCTGGAAATCGTTTCCCCGGTGGTTGAAGGTTCGGTGCGCGCCCGTCAGGACCGTCGCAACGACCTGACCGGTGAGAAAGTTCTGCCGATCTCCATCCACGGTGACGCGGCATTCGCCGGTCAGGGCGTGGTCATGGAAACCTTCCAGATGTCGCAGACCCGCGGTTTCAAGACCGGCGGTACCGTGCACATCGTGATCAACAACCAGGTTGGTTTCACCATCAGCAACCCGCTGGACTCGCGCTCCACCGAGTACGCCACCGACGTTGCCAAGATGATCCAGGCGCCGATCCTCCATGTGAATGGTGATGATCCGGAAGCCGTGCTGTTCGTGACCCAACTGGCCATCGACTACCGCATGCAGTTCAAGCGTGACGTGGTGATCGATCTGGTCTGCTACCGTCGTCGCGGCCACAACGAGGCCGACGAGCCAAGCGGCACCCAGCCCCTGATGTATCAGCAGATCACCAAGCAGCGCACCACCCGTGAGCTGTACGCTGATCGCCTGACCCAGGCCGGTGTGCTCGACGCTGAACGTGTTCAGGCCAAGGTCGACGAATACCGCAACGCGCTGGACAACGGTCTGCACGTGGTGAAATCGCTGGTCAAAGAGCCGAACAAAGAACTGTTCGTCGACTGGCGTCCGTACCTGGGCCACGCCTGGACCGCGCGTCACGACACGCGTTTCGATCTCAAGACCCTGCAAGAACTGTCCGCCAAGCTGCTGGAAATTCCGGAAGGCTTCGTCGTTCAGCGTCAGGTCGCGAAGATCTACGAAGACCGTCAGAAGATGCAAGCCGGCGGCCTGCCGATCAACTGGGGTTACGCCGAAACCATGGCGTACGCGACCCTGGCGTTCGAAGGTCACCCGATCCGCATGACCGGTCAGGACATCGGCCGCGGTACGTTCTCGCACCGTCACGCTGTGTTGCATAACCAGAAAGACGCGGGCACCTACATTCCGCTGCAGAACCTGTACGACGGTCAGCCACGTTTCGACCTGTACGACTCGTTCCTCTCTGAAGAAGCGGTACTGGCATTCGAATACGGTTACTCGACCACCACGCCAAACGCGCTGGTGATCTGGGAAGCCCAGTTCGGTGACTTCGCCAACGGTGCTCAGGTCGTGATCGACCAGTTCATCACCAGCGGCGAGCACAAATGGGGCCGTCTCTGCGGTCTGACCATGCTGCTGCCACACGGTTACGAAGGCCAAGGCCCTGAGCACAGCTCGGCACGTCTTGAGCGTTACCTGCAGCTGTGCGCCGAGCACAACATTCAGGTGTGCATGCCGACCACGCCAGCGCAGATCTACCACTTGCTGCGTCGTCAGGTGATCCGTCCGCTGCGCAAGCCGCTGGTCGTGCTGACGCCGAAGTCGCTGCTGCGCCACAAGCTGGCCATCTCGACACTGGAAGATCTGGCCGAAGGTTCGTTCCAGACCGTGATCCCGGAAATCGATGCACTGGACCCGAAAAAGGTCGAGCGCGTGGTTCTGTGCAGCGGCAAGGTCTACTACGACCTGCTGGAAAAACGCCGTGCCGAAGGCCGCGAAGATATCGCCATCGTGCGTATCGAGCAGCTGTATCCGTTCCCTGAGGACGACTTGAAAGAAGTCCTGGCTCCATACACCAACGTCAAACACGCCGTTTGGTGTCAGGAAGAGCCGATGAACCAGGGTGCCTGGTACTGCAGCCAGCATCACTTGCGTCGCAGCATCGCCAACCTCGACAAGACTCTCGTACTTGAGTACGCGGGCCGTGAGGCTTCGGCTGCGCCAGCTTGTGGTTACGCATCGATGCACGCCGAGCAGCAGGAAAAACTGCTGCAAGATGCTTTCACTGTTTAACGCCTTCGCGCTGACTGAAACCGAATTTTAAGGACCCACAGATAATGGCTATCGAAATCAAAGCCCCGTCATTCCCGGAATCGGTTGCCGATGGCACCGTTGCCACCTGGCACAAGAAACCAGGTGAGGCCGTCAAGCGTGACGACCTGATCGTCGACATCGAAACCGACAAAGTCGTGCTCGAAGTGTTGGCTGAAGCAGACGGCGTGCTGGGCGCAATCGTTGCCGAAGAGGGCGCTACCGTTCTGTCGAACCAGGTCCTGGGCTCGATCGAAGAGGGCGGCGCTGCTGCTGCCGCTCCTGCCGCCGCTGCTGCTCCGGCTGCTACTGCCACTGCCGCACCGGCTGCTGCCGATGGCGAAGATGACCCGATCGCAGCTCCTGCCGCGCGCAAGCTGGCTGAAGAGAACGGCATCAACATCGCTTCCGTTGCCGGCACCGGCAAGGGCGGTCGTGTGACCAAGGAAGACGTGGTAGCAGCAGTTGCTGCGAAGAAAGCCGCTCCGGCTGCCGCGCCTGCCAAGGCTGCTGCTCCTTCGGCTGCTGCGCCTGTGTTCGCTGCTGGCGACCGCATCGAGAAGCGCGTACCGATGACTCGCGTACGTGCCACCGTGGCCAAGCGTCTGGTTGAAGCCCAGTCGAACATGGCGATGCTGACCACGTTCAACGAAGTCGACATGACCGAAGTCATGGCCCTGCGTTCGAAGTACAAGGACCTGTTCGAGAAGTCCCACAACGGCGTACGCCTGGGCTTCATGTCGTTCTTCGTGAAAGCGGCCACCGAAGCGCTGAAACGCTTCCCGGCTGTCAACGCGTCGATCGACGGCGGCGACATCGTTTACCACGGCTATGCGGACATCGGCGTTGCCGTTTCCAGCGACCGTGGCCTGGTGGTACCGGTTCTGCGTAACGCCGAGCTGATGAGCCTGGCTGAAATCGAAGGCGGCATCGCAACATTTGGCAAGAAAGCCCGTGACGGCAAACTGTCGATGGACGAGATGACCGGTGGTACCTTCACCATCACCAACGGTGGTACCTTCGGTTCGATGATGTCGACACCGATCGTCAACCCGCCGCAGGCAGCGATTCTGGGCATGCACAACATCATCCAGCGTCCGATGGCCATCAACGGTCAGGTCGTGATCCGTCCGATGATGTACCTGGCTCTGTCCTACGATCACCGCCTGATCGATGGCAAAGAAGCTGTGACCTTCCTGGTGACCATCAAGAACCTGCTGGAAGATCCGGCTCGTCTGTTGCTGGATATCTAAAAAGCAGCTGCAAGCTTTCAGCTACAAGCCTCAAGCTCAAGGCGAGCGGGTGGACTTGCAGCTTGAAGCTTGCGGCTTGTAGCTTTATTGCTAAAGAGGATTTTTTGAATGTCGCAGAAATTTGACGTAGTAGTGATCGGTGCCGGCCCTGGTGGCTATGTAGCGGCCATCAAGGCTGCTCAGTTGGGCCTGACCACTGCCTGCATCGAGAAGTACACCGACGCAGAGGGCAAGCAAGCCCTGGGCGGTACCTGCCTGAACGTGGGTTGCATTCCTTCCAAGGCGCTGCTCGACAGCTCGTGGAAATACAAGGAAGCCAAAGAGAGCTTCAACGTTCACGGTATCTCGACCGGCGAAGTCAAAATGGACGTCGCTGCGATGGTTGGCCGCAAGGCTGGCATCGTCAAGAACCTGACCGGCGGCGTTGCCACCCTGTTCAAGGCCAACGGCGTTACTTCGATCCAGGGCCACGGCAAGCTGCTGGCCGGCAAGAAAGTCGAAGTCACCAAGCCGGACGGTTCGGTTGAAGTCATCGAAGCGGAAAACGTCATCCTCGCGCCAGGTTCGCGTCCGATCGACATTCCACCGGCTCCGGTTGACCAGAAAGTCATCGTCGATTCGACTGGCGCTCTGGAATTCCAGTCCGTACCTAAACGTCTGGGCGTGATCGGCGCTGGCGTGATCGGTCTGGAGCTGGGTTCGGTATGGTCGCGTCTGGGTGCAGAAGTGACTGTTCTCGAAGCACTGGACACTTTCCTGATGGCAGCGGACACCGCTGTTTCCAAGGAAGCGCTGAAAACCCTGACCAAACAGGGTCTGGACATCAAGCTGGGCGCTCGCGTTACCGGTTCGAAAGTCAACGGCGAAGAAGTCGTCGTCAACTACACCGATGCCAACGGCGAACAGACCATCACTTTCGACAAGCTGATCGTAGCCGTTGGTCGCCGTCCGGTGACCACTGATCTGCTGTCTGCCGACTGCGGCGTGGAAATCGACGAGCGCGGTTTCATCGCGGTCGATGACCATTGCGTCACAGCTGTACCGGGCGTCTTCGCCATCGGTGACGTGGTTCGCGGCATGATGCTGGCCCACAAGGCGTCCGAAGAAGGCATCATGGTTGTCGAGCGCATCAAGGGCCACAAGGCTCAGATGAACTATGATTTGATCCCTTCGGTTATTTATACTCACCCGGAAATCGCGTGGGTTGGCAAAACCGAGCAGGCGCTGAAGGCCGAAGGCGTTGAAGTCAACGTCGGCACCTTCCCGTTCGCCGCTTCCGGCCGTGCCATGGCTGCCAACGATACCGGTGGTTTCGTCAAGGTCATCGCCGATGCCAAGACCGACCGCGTATTGGGCGTGCACGTGATTGGCCCGAGCGCTGCAGAACTGGTTCAGCAGGGCGCGATCGGTATGGAATTCGGCACCAGCGCTGAAGACCTGGGCATGATGGTCTTCTCCCATCCGACCCTGTCCGAAGCCTTGCACGAAGCTGCTCTGGCAGTGAATGGCGGCGCCATTCACATTGCCAACCGCAAGAAGCGTTAAGACATAATAAGAAACCACGGCGGCAACGGCCCGTCGTGAGCCTTGCGAGCAAGACTCACCGCGGAATGTCCGCCGGACGCAGTCTTGCGTAGCCCAGCTACGCAAGCAGCAGTCACAGGTGGCGCGGCACTCAAACGAGCGCAGCGCCGAATGCGCAGTACCTAACGAAGACGGTAAAAAGCATGAATCTTCACGAGTATCAGGGTAAGCAGCTGTTCGCTGAATACGGCCTGCCAGTTTCCACTGGTTATGCAGTAGACACCCCGGAAGCAGCAGCAGAAGCTTGCGACAAGATCGGCGGCAACGAGTGGGTCGTCAAAGCCCAGGTTCACGCCGGTGGTCGCGGTAAAGCGGGCGGCGTAAAGCTGGTTCGCAGCAAAGAAGACGCCAAAGCCTTCGCACAGCAGTGGCTGGGCAAGCGTCTGGTGACTTACCAGACTGACGCCAATGGCCAGCCAGTCACCAAGATCCTGGTTGAATCGTGCACTGATATCGCTAAAGAGCTGTACCTGGGCGCTGTCGTTGACCGTTCGAGCCGTCGCATCGTGTTCATGGCTTCCACCGAAGGTGGCGTGGACATCGAGAAAATCGCTCACGACACTCCAGAAAAAATTCTCAAGGCCACTATCGATCCACTGGTTGGCGCTCAGCCATCCCAGGGTCGCGAGCTGGCATTCCAGCTGGGTCTGGAAGGCAAGCAGGTCACTCAGTTCGCCAAGATCTTCGTCGGACTGGCCAAGCTGTTCAAAGACCACGACCTGGCTCTGCTGGAAGTGAACCCGCTGGTGATCAAGGCTGACGGCGATCTGCACTGCCTCGACGCGAAGATCAACATCGACGCCAACGCCATGTACCGTCAGCCTAAGCTGAAGGCTTTCCACGATCCGTCGCAGGACGATCCGCGCGAAGCGCACGCTGCCAAGTTCGAACTGAACTACGTAGCCCTGGAAGGCAACATCGGCTGCATGGTCAACGGTGCCGGTCTGGCCATGGGTACCATGGACATCGTCAACCTGCATGGCGGCAAGCCAGCCAACTTCCTCGACGTAGGTGGTGGCGCTACCAAGGAACGCGTTACTGAAGCGTTCAAGATCATCCTGTCCGACCAGAACGTCGCGGCAGTACTGGTCAACATCTTCGGCGGCATCGTTCGCTGCGACATGATTGCCGAAGGCATCATCGGCGCTGTGAAAGAAGTCGGCGTGAAAATCCCGGTTGTTGTTCGCCTTGAAGGCAACAACGCTGAGCTGGGCGCTAAAGTACTGGCAGAAAGCGGTTTGAACATCATCGCTGCTACCAGCCTGACCGACGCTGCTCAACAAGTTGTCAAAGCTGCGGAGGGCAAATAATGAGCGTCCTGATCAATAAAGGCACCAAAGTTATCTGCCAGGGTATTACCGGTTCGCAAGGTAGTTTCCACACCCAGCAAGCCATCGAATACGGCACCAAGATGGTTGGTGGCGTAACTCCAGGCAAGGGCGGCACCGAGCACCTGGGTCTGCCAGTGTTCAACACCGTTAAAGACGCAGTAGCTGCCACTGGCGCTACCGCCAGCGTGATCTACGTTCCGGCTCCGTTCTGCAAGGACTCGATCCTGGAAGCGGCATTCGGCGGCATCAAGCTGATCGTCTGCATCACCGAAGGCATTCCTACCCTGGACATGCTGGACGCCAAAGTTAAGTGCGACGAGCTGGGCGTAGTCCTGATCGGCCCTAACTGCCCAGGCGTGATCACCCCAGGCGAATGCAAGATCGGCATCATGCCAGGTCACATTCACTTGCCAGGCAAGGTCGGTATCGTTTCGCGTTCCGGCACCCTGACCTACGAAGCTGTGAAGCAGACCACTGACGCCGGTTTCGGTCAGTCGACTTGCGTCGGCATCGGCGGTGACCCGATCCCGGGTTCTAACTTCATCGACATCCTGAAGCTGTTCCAGGAAGACCCGAAGACCGAGGCGATCGTGATGATCGGCGAGATCGGCGGTTCGGCTGAAGAAGAAGCGGCTGCCTACATCAAGGCTAACGTGACCAAGCCGGTTGTTTCCTACATCGCTGGTGTGACTGCTCCTCCGGGCAAGCGCATGGGCCATGCTGGCGCAATCATCTCTGGCGGCAAAGGCACTGCAGACGAGAAATTCGCTGCGCTGCAAGATGCAGGCGTTAAAACCGTGCGTTCGCTGGCAGACATCGGCAAGGCCTTGGCCGAGCTGACTGGCTGGGAAGTGAAGAAGTAAGCTTCGGCTGACTTTTTAGCTCCAGCAGCAAAGGCCACCTTCGGGTGGCCTTTGTCGTTTCTGGCGTATGAGAATTTTGAGCGCTGTTGTGGCGAGGGGATTTATCCCCGCTGGGCTGCGAAGCGGCCCCTATGCTAGCGTCCATGATCAGTCAGGCAGTTCCAGCTCGGATTCTTTGGGACTGCTGCGCAGTCCAGCGGGGATAAATCCCCTCGCCACAGGTTTGCTGTGATGAATACGTGTTCTCTGTATGAAAAATAGATATGTAAACGCGACACGGAAACGTCGCGTATCGGATAGTTCGCCCTCCAACAGTGCGTTTGTCAGCCAAATTCGTTAGGCTGGCAGCCATTTTTGCGTCCGCCGCCCACAAGGCAGCCACGCGCTTTAAGGGTCAGTCCCATACGGATCGACAGCATTTCCCTAATCCAACAGGGCAATCCCCCTCTAAATTCCGATTTCAGTAGTGTGGTATTACCTTAATGAAAGTTTTGAAAGGTCAGGACATCCTGGCACTTGGTTTTATGACGTTTGCCCTGTTTGTCGGGGCCGGTAACATCATTTTCCCGCCGATCGTCGGCTTGCAGGCCGGACCTCACGTCTGGATGGCTGCGCTGGGCTTTCTGATTACCGCCGTTGGTTTGCCGGTGGTCACCGTGGTGGCGCTGGCCAAGGTCGGCGGCGCGATGGATGCGCTGAGCAGCCCGATCGGCAAGATCGCCGGCGGTATCCTCGCGGCGGCATGCTATCTGGCTGTGGGTCCGCTGTTCGCCACTCCGCGTACCGCGACCGTTTCCTTCGAAGTGGGTCTGGCGCCGTTGACCGGCGAGAGCCCGCTGGCGCTGTTCCTCTACAGCTCGGTGTACTTCCTGCTGGTGTTCTTCATTTCGCTCTACCCTGGGCGTTTGCTGGATACCGTGGGCCGCTTCCTCGCGCCGCTGAAAATCATTGCGCTGGCAGTACTGGGCATCGCCGCGTTCGCCTTGCCGGCGGGTGACATCGGTCACGGCACTCCAGAGTATGTGGCGGCACCGTTTTCCCAAGGCTTCATCAATGGTTACCTGACCATGGATACCCTTGGCGCACTGGTATTCGGCATCGTTATCGTCAACGCGATCCGCTCCCGTGGCGTCGAGTCGCCAGCGCTGATCACCCGTTACGCGATCATTGCCGGGCTGATTGCCGGCGTCGGTCTGGCGCTGGTCTACGTCAGCCTGTTCCGCCTCGGTTCCGGCAGCCATGAAGTCGCGGTCGGCGCCACCAACGGCGCGGCGGTGTTGCATGCCTACGTGCAGCACACCTTCGGTTCGCTGGGCAGTGGTTTCCTTGCGGTGCTGATCTCGCTGGCGTGTCTGGTCACGGCGGTTGGCCTGACCTGTGCCTGTGCTGAGTACTTCAGCCGTGTGCTGCCACTGTCCTACAAGACGCTGGTGATTATCCTCGCAGCGTTCTCGCTGCTGGTCTCCAACCTTGGTCTGACCAAGCTGATTGCTTTCTCGATTCCAGTACTCACCGCGATCTACCCGCCGTGCATCGTTCTGGTCGCACTGAGCTTCTGCAAGGATTTCTGGCATGAGCACGGGCGCATTCTTGGCCCGGTGATGCTGGTTTCCTTCGTTTTCGGCACCATCGACGCCCTGAAAGGCGCTGGTCTGGCTGACTGGATGCCAACTCAGCTGACCCATCTGCCGCTGAGCGAGCAGGGTCTGGCGTGGCTGGTCCCGTGCGTGATGACCCTGGTAGTCGCCGTGGTCTGTGATCGCCTGCTGGGCAAGCGCAGCGAAGTCACTGCCTGACGGGGTTCGGACCCGCCACAAGTGGGTCAGCCCCGGTTAAACAGAAATGCCCCGTATCAATCGATACGGGGCATTTTTTATCAGAGCTGATAATCCTCAGCCCAGATAACGTACGACCAGAGCTCCCACATTGACGTTGTCGCTGTCACGGCTCAGGAGTATTCGCTTGTCGGGCTGCACTGCCACCGAGATCCATTGCATACCGGGCCCCATAGAGTGAGTTACGTATCCCTTGCCATCTCCAAAGGTTGTGTCCAGTTCACCCGTTGCCAGATAGCGGCAGGCAAGCATTTGCTCCCTGGTTATTTGCCCTGTACTCCCCACCACAACCAAGCCATCCTCAGGCTCCCCACTTAGATCGAACAAAGTGCAACCGTCGGTTAATCCAAGATCAGTGACTACAGGCTTACCCTGATTGAATGCGAGATTTGGTCTACCGTTCGGGTTGTACGCGGCCATCATTGCTTTGCGTCCTTTACCCCAAACGTCGTCAGGAGATGTGTCGACCTGGCCAGCAACAAAGAAGCTGCCGTCAGCACGTAACATCAGGCTTCGTACGCTGGCCGGGTAATCCGATGGAATGTAGACGGTCCCGGTGCCATCATCGCCGAAGTCTTTATGGGATGTTCCATCGACGTTCAGGCGCACAATCTTTCCTTCTCCAGCCCTCGAACCTGCGACTGTGATTACTCCATCCTCTGCCACTGAAATCGAAGCAATGCCCATTGCAAGGTCCAGCCAGCCTTTGTTGTTGAAAGCGGTATCGAAATCTCCTTTCTGATCAAGTCTGAACAGTCGGTCGCTTTGACCGACGAGGATTTTTTCATCAGCAGTCAGTACTAACCTGGTTCTGGATTGCGACTTGATGGAAGCTTCCGGTTTTGGCAATTGCGATTCGGACTGTGGCAGGAAAGGGACGTAAACCGTCCCATCGGGACCGAAATCGCGATCTCTTGCACCATCAGCGAAGAATCTGGCAAGGGCAAATCGAGTTCCTTGGTCCTCATCATATTGATACCCAAAAAGCAGCGCCTTACCGTCTTTATAAAGACAGGCGCCAGTTCCGCTGGCTTGTCCCGAACCTGTAAACGTACCTACGATCAAACCGTTTTCGTTGAAGCCAGTATCGTTAGTACCGTCCGCCAGTAATTGCGCCAAATGAAAACTGACCTTGCCCTCTACAACAGTTTGTCCCACGAGAAGGATCTTTCCATCCGGGCGCAAGCCTGCGATGTTCAAAGCCTGGCTTCCCGCAGCAAATGAATCGGCGTACCCCCGGTTGCCAAACGTTGTGTCAATGGGCAGCGCAGCGTTCAAAGGTGTCATGCTCAAATCCTTGTCTGATAGGGGAGCGGTCAGTGTTCCCGTTTGAGAAAACGACCTTATGCCTCGCCATACCCTCGGCGCTACTGTCAGAGTTGACAGGTATAAGCCTTTGAAAGCTGATAGCTGCGGTCTATTTTTGAATGTATTTGACTCTTCAATGAGCGTGTCTTTTTACGAGCCAACACGTCGAAACGAAGTGTTCCCTCCATCATTCCTCTTGCTCAGGACAACGAATGTCGTTCATCCAAGCCAATCTGATCCACTTGCTCGCCGCCGTCTGGTTTGTCGTCTGCTGGGGCGGTTACACCCGTTATGCCACCTGGAAGGCCCGTGATACGGCGTGTCTGGCCAGCGTGTTGCACCTTTACCGCGAAGACTGGATGCGCCGCATGCTGCTGCGTGACAACCGCATCGCCGATGCCAGCGTGATCGGCAATCTGGAGCGCAACGCCTCGTTCTTCGCATCCAGCACGCTGATCATCCTCGCCGGTATTCTCACCGTGCTCGGTGCGTCCGACCGAGCTGTGTCGTTGTTGGCGGATATTCCGATGGTGCAACAGGCCTCGCAAGGCATGTCGGAGATCAAGTTGCTGTGCCTGGCACTGGTGTTCGTCTATGCGTTCTTTACTTTCAGCTGGTGCATGCGCCAATACAACTTCGCGGCGATTCTGGTCGGTTCAGCGCCGATGATCGGCGAGCGCCAAGTGACCGAGCAGGAACGCAAGGCCTTCGCTTCACGGGCGGCGCGGGTGATTTCGATGGCGGCCAACCAGTTCAACTTCGGCCTGCGCTCTTATTACTTCGGCATGAGCATGCTGGCGTGGTTCGTCAGCCCGTGGCTGTTCATGATCATGAGCGCGGGCGTGGTGGTGGTGTTGTATCGCCGCGAGTTTCATTCCGACGTTCTCGATGTCATGGTCTATACCCCTACAGAGGCGCCCGTCCCTGAGGCGAACAAAGAGGCTGTTTGATGAGTATTCCGTTCTGGTGTGTGTTTATCAGTGCTTTATTGATCTACGTGGCGCGCATGCCGGTGGCCAAGGCCATGAAAGAGCAGGGCGGGTATGACAATCACTTGCCTCGGCAGCAGCAGGCGCAGTTGACCGGCTTCGGTGCGAGGGCGCTGGCGGCCCATCAGAACAGCATCGAGGCCTTCATTCTGTTCGCGGTCGGTGTGCTGATGGCGCACACCACGCAAACCGCGGGTTGGCTGATCGATGCGCTGGCGATCATCTTCGTGATCTCGCGAGTGTTCTATCTGTGGTTCTATCTGGCGGATCTGGCGAAGTTGCGCAGCCTGATGTGGCTAGTTGGCTTCATCTGTTCGTTGTTGCTGATGATTAGTCCGACTTTTAGAACCGTGTTGCTCTAACCGGTAAATCGCAGGCAAAAGAAAACCCGCACTTGGCGGGTTTTCTTTCACACCACAAAGCTTATTGCTTTTTGGCGGCTTCTTCTTGAGCAGCGGCGTTCGATTCAGCCTGAGCTTTGGCAGCTTCGGCGTTTTCTTTTGCTGCGTCGTTCACTTTATCCTGAGCTTTGTTCATGTCTTGCTGAGCTTGCTCAGCATGTTGGTTGGCATCTTGAGCTTTGTCCTCGGATTTTTTATCGCAGGCAGCGAGACCGAGGGAAGCGGTCAACATCAAGGCAATAGCTAAAGTCTTACGCATGGGGTGTATCTCCTTATGGAAAATAACTACTGGCCTTAAGAACTCGGCGCTACGGGTTAAGTTCCTCAATTGTTTCAGATATATAAGTTTGTTTTATCACGGAACTTTTGCCGCTTTTCTCACTACTGGCACAAGGCCCAAACGCGAGTAATTATCACATGGCCGAAAACCCCGTTTTTGAGCGCGCGACGCGCTTTTTATCGGCATTGCGACACTGTCAGGTCTTGGGTCTGCAAGTGCACAGTGCCTCCAGCGAAGGGCTGACGGTGATCCTGCCGTACAGCGAAAAAATCGTCGGCAATCCCGAAACCGGTGTCATTCATGGCGGCGCCATCACTTCATTGATGGACACCGCCTGCGGCATGTCGACCCTTTGCGTGCTGCCGGAGTTCGAAGTCTGTCCGACCCTCGATCTGCGCATTGACTACATGCACGCCGCTGAACCGAACAAAGCGGTGTACGGCTTTGCCCAGTGCTATCGCGTGACCACCGACGTGATCTTTGCCCGTGGTTTTGCTTACCAGGACGATCCCGAGCAACCGATTGCCCACGTCGTCGGCACATTCATGCGCATGGGCATCGGTCTGAAGGGCAGCAAGGGTTTCGCGGGCGCGATCAAGGGAGCGAGCCAATGAGCAACGATCTCAGGGAGCAGCTGCAACAGGCTCACGCGCAGGGCGATTACGCGCCGCTGCTGGCGTTGATTCCTTATGCCGGGCTGATCGGTATCGAATGCTCGCGAGTCGGCGATGAGTTGCTGTTCAAGCTGCCGGCGAACAAGGACAACATTGGTAACCCTTTATTACCGGCGATCCATGGTGGCGTGATTGCCGGGTTCATGGAGCTGGCCGCAGCCCTGCATTTGCTGATTTTCACCGGCACGCCGGGTGTGCCGAAGATCATCGATTTTTCCCTCGATTACCTGCGCGCCGGGCAGTTTCGCGACACTTGGGCCAGGTGTCAGGTCTGCCGTCAGGGCCGTCGCGTCGCTAACGTAGCGGTCACTGCCTGGCAGAGTACCGAGGCCGAACCGATCGCCACCGCCCGCGCGCACTTCAAAATTGATGAGCCCTTGAAATCCTGAACAGCGCCCCCAACTCAGATGACAACCCGCCGCAGACCATTTCGGGTCGCGGCCACTGCCATCTGATTGGAGTTTGATGACCATGAGTGTGGAAACTCAAAAGGAAACCCTGGGCTTCCAGACCGAGGTAAAGCAGCTGCTGCACCTCATGATCCATTCGCTGTATTCGAATAAGGAAATTTTCCTTCGCGAATTGATCTCGAACGCCTCTGACGCTGTCGACAAGCTGCGCTTCGAAGCCCTGGCCAAGCCTGAGTTGCTCGAAGGTGGCGCTGACCTGAAAATCCGTGTGAGCTTCGACAAGGACGCCAAGACCGTCACCCTCGAAGACAACGGTATCGGCATGAACCGTGACGATGTGATCACCCACCTGGGGACCATCGCCAAATCCGGCACCGCCGACTTCATGAAAAACCTGTCCGGCGATCAGAAGAAAGATTCGCACCTGATCGGCCAGTTCGGTGTCGGCTTCTATTCGGCCTTCATCGTCGCCGACAAGGTTGACGTTTACAGCCGTCGCGCCGGCACTGCCGCCAGCGAAGGCGTGCACTGGTCGTCGAAAGGCGAGGGCGAGTTCGAAGTCGCCACCATCGACAAGCCAGAGCGCGGCACCCGCATCGTCCTGCACCTGAAATCCGGCGAAGACGAATTCGCTGATGGCTGGCGTCTGCGCAACATCATCAAGAAGTACTCCGACCACATCGCTTTGCCGATCGAACTGCCGAAGGAAGTCACTGCGGCCGAAGGCGAAGAGGCTCCAGCCGTTGAATGGGAAACCGTCAACCGTGCCAGCGCCCTGTGGACCCGTCCGCGCACTGAAGTCAAAGACGAGGAATACCAGGAGTTCTACAAACACATCGCTCACGACTTCGAAAATCCGCTGTCGTGGAGCCACAACAAGGTTGAGGGCAAGCTCGAGTACAGCTCGCTGCTGTACGTGCCGGCCCGCGCACCGTTCGACCTGTACCAGCGTGAAGCGCCGAAAGGCCTGAAGCTGTACGTGCAGCGTGTGTTTGTGATGGATCAGGCCGAGTCGTTCCTGCCGCTGTACCTGCGCTTCATCAAAGGCGTGGTCGATTCCAACGACCTGTCGCTGAACGTGTCGCGTGAGATCCTGCAGAAAGACCCGATCATCGATTCGATGAAAACCGCGCTGACCAAGCGTGTGCTCGACATGCTGGAAAAACTGGCGAAGAACGAGCCTGAGCAATACAAAGGCTTCTGGAAAAACTTCGGTCAGGTCATGAAAGAAGGCCCGGCAGAAGATTTCGCCAACAAAGAAAAAATTGCCGGTCTGCTGCGTTTTGCATCGACCCAGGGCGACGACGGCGAGCAGGTTGTCGGTCTGGCTGACTACCTGGCCCGCGCCAAGGAAGGTCAGGACAAGATCTACTACCTCACCGGCGAAACCTACGCGCAGGTCAAGAACAGCCCGCACCTGGAAGTCTTCCGCAAGAAAGGCATCGAAGTGCTGCTACTGACCGATCGCATCGACGAGTGGCTGATGAGCTACCTCAGCGAATTCGACGGCAAGACGTTTGTCGATGTGGCGCGCGGTGACCTCGATCTGGGCAATCTGGACTCGGAAGAGGACAAGAAAGCCGCAGAAGAAGTCGCCAAGTCCAAAGAAGGCCTGGTCGAGCGTCTGAAAACTGCTCTGGGTGATTCCGTGGCTGAAGTCCGCGTATCCCATCGTCTGACCGATTCGCCGGCCATTCTGGCCATCGGCGAACAGGACCTGGGCCTGCAAATGCGCCAGATCCTCGAAGCCAGCGGGCAGAAAGTCCCGGATTCGAAGCCGATTTTCGAATTCAACCCGAGCCACCCGCTGATCGAGAAACTCGATGGCGAGCAGAGCGAAGAGCGTTTTGGCGACCTGTCGCACATCCTCTTCGATCAGGCCGCCCTGGCGGCGGGCGACAGCTTGAAGGATCCGGCCGCTTACGTGCGCCGGCTGAACAAGCTGCTGGTTGAACTGTCGGTTTGATCACGTTGTAGGAAAAACCCGCTTCGGCGGGTTTTTTCGTTCTGGTGTTTACTCAATCAGGAGTCAGAAATGAGCCAAGTCACTGTACGTTCCGTGGTCTATCAGATTGACGGCCAGGCCTATGAAGGTCGCCTGGCGTTCGATGCCGAGCATAAGGCTGCGCGCCCGGGTTTGCTGATGGCGCCGAACTGGATGGGCGTCAGCGCCGGTGCCGAAGACATCGCCAAAGCGGTAGCGGCCAAGGGTTACGTGGTGCTGATCGCGGATGTCTACGGCCAGAGCGTGCGTCCGCAGAACGCTGATGAGGCGCTGGCAGCGATGATGCCGCTCAAGGACGACCGCGCGCTGTTGCGCAAACGTCTGCAAGTGGCTTTCGAGCAATTGCAGAGCCAGGGCGAAGCCGCGGTGGATACTTCGAAACTGGCGGTGTTCGGTTTCTGCTTCGGTGGTTGCTGTGCGCTGGACCTGGCCCGCACGGGTGCGCCGGTGAAAGCGGCGGTGTCGTTCCACGGCACGCTGGATTCGCCGAACCCGGCGGATGCGCAGAACATCAAGGGCTCGGTGCTGGTGCTGCATGGCGCATCCGATCCGTTGGTGCCGAAGGAGCAACTGCCAGCGTTCGAAGAGGAAATGAACGCAGCGAAGGTCGACTGGCAACTGTTCAGCTACGGCGGCGCGGTGCACTCGTTTACCGATCCGCACGCCAACGTACCGGGCAAGATGATGTACGACGAAAAGACCGCCAAGCGCGCGTTCAAGTCGATGCATGATCTGCTGGATGAAGTGTTCAACGGTTAAAAGCGAAAAGCGAAAAACCCCTCACCCTAGCCCTCTCCCGGAGGGAGAGGGGACTGATTGGGGGGGCTCGGGAGTGGCGTCGACCTGAACGTGAATAGGCGAATCCATAATCGCCGAGATTTTTCAGGTCGATGTATAACGCAAGACACCTCACCCCAGCCCTCTCCCTCTGGGAGAGGGCTGGGGTGAGGGTAAGCGGCCTAGCGCGGTAATTCGATCCGCTCGACTTCCCCCGGCACCGTCGGCCAATCCTTGGCCGCCCACTTGCGCCGTGCCTCATCAATCGCCGCCGGATCACTAGCAACAAAATTCCAATTGATCCGTCTCGGTCCGTCCAGTGCCGCGCCGCCGAACACCACCGCGTGCACATCGCTTTCGGCAAACAGGCTCATCTCTTCGCCGGCCGGCAACACCACCAGCGCATGCGGCTCGATCGCCTCGCCATTCAACTGCGCATCCCCGCTCAACACATACACCGCGCGTTCTTCATGCTCGGCCGGAATCAGCAATGTGGTCGCGGTCTGCATCTTCACTTCCGCATACAACGTAGGAGAAAGCACCGGCACCGGCGATTCCAGGCAAAAGCCTGACCCGGCAATCATGCGAATCTGCACGCCAAGGTTATCGCTGACCGGCAACGTCGCTGCCGGGTGATGGCTGTAATGCCCCGGGCCCTGTTCGTGCGCCTTGGGCGAGGCCAGCCAGACTTGCAGGCCGTGCAGGGTGAAGGTTTCGGCGAGCAGTGGCGCAGGCGTGCGCTCGACGTGGGCGATGGCGCTGCCAGCGGTCATCCAGCTGACATCGCCGGCGCCGACCACTTGATCGGAGCCCAGACTGTCCTTGTGCTGCAATTGCCCTTCGAACAGATAGGTAAGTGTCGACAGGCCAATGTGCGGATGCTGTCGGATGTCCATACCTTTGCCCGTCGGATAAATCGTTTCGAGCATGTGGTCGAAAAACACGAAAGGCCCGACGTTGCGGCATTTGGCTGACGGCAGCGGGCGCAGAATCGGCTGGCCTTCAACGTCTTCGGCGCGCGGGCGGATGATCAGGAGTGGCGTGTCCATGGTGCATTCCAGGCTGAGCGGGTGATGCCAGAAGCATAACCCGCCGCTGGCATCGGGAGGATTATTGGCTGTCGAAGCCTTGTGGTGCGTGAGTTTCGATGCTGACTTCGCTGGTGGTCATCAATTTGTGAATCGGGCAGCGATCGGCCACACGCAGCAGTTCCTCGCGCTGGGCGTCGGTGAGTACGCCTTTAAGGGTAAGGGTGACATGCAGGGCGTATTTGCCTTTCTGTTCCTGGCTGTTGTCGCGCTTTACCTCGACTCCCACGCCTGTCAGCGGGATGTTTTTTTTCTTCGCATACATCTTCACAGTCAGCGCTTTGCAGGCGCCCAGCGCAGCGTCGAAGTAATCGTGTGGCTCTGGTGCGGTGCCTCCACCTCCGGCGGTTTTCGGTACATCGGCAAACAATTCGTGGTCGTCGATCTGGACGGTGTGACGAAAACCTTCGGCAGAGACGGTATTGACGGTAACAGTCATGGAAACCTCACAGGCGGCAGGAGAAATCGTTCGATCAAAGCAGACCTTGCAGTTATAGAGCATTCGCGGCAGTGGGCGTTCCGCTTTTCGGCAGGGATGAACCCTTGTCGTTCGGGCGCGGTCTAGGCTATGCCCATCTGCCGGAGATTACTTGTGTCCTTGTCTCGTCTGAGTCTTGCCTGTCTGCTGCTGTTCGCTGGCAGCGCCAGTGCCCGCGAATACACCTACAGCGATGCGCACCTGCATTACGTGGATTTTTTCCAGGAAAGCGCCGGCATGCAGAAATTGCTCACGGCAATGAAAGAAAATTCCATCGAGCACGTGATGATTTCCGGCATTCCCGTGGCGAAGAAATGGCATGAAGACGAACCCAAGCGCCCGCGTTATTACGCCGGCGATGACGCCGATGCCTATTGGTACAGCGCCACCGATGTGATCATTGCCGATGCGGTGCAGAAACTGGCGCCGGAGCAGCGCCAGTACTTTCATCCATTCCTGTCCGGCTTCAATCCCAATGACAAGAATTCCGCCGCGCACATTCAGCGCATGCTCGATCTGTATCCGGGGTTGTGGCAGGGCATTGGCGAGGTGTTCACCCGGCACGATGATCTGACGGCGCTGACCTCCGGCGACACACCCCGGGCCAACAACGAGGCGATGACCAAGATCTATCACCTCGCCGCGGAAAACGATCTGCCGGTGATGCTGCATTCCAACATCACCTCCAAGCGTGAGAAAAATCCGCTCTATCTGAAGGAAGTTGAAGAGCCGCTGCGCAATCATCCGCACACGCGATTCATCTGGGCGCACGCCGGCACCAGCGCCGAGATTCATCGGCATCAAACGCAATTACCGTTTTTGTTGCCAACCCTGACGCGCATGCTTGAGGCTTATCCAAACCTGTTTATCGACCTGTCGTGGAGCATGCTCACGCCGTACTTGCTGGACGAGCAGGGCAAGCCGCGCGCCGAATGGCTGGCGCTGGTGGAAAAGTATCCCGAGCGCTTCATGCTCGGCTCTGACGTGGTAGGACGGTTCAACAAGCTCGGTGAGGAAATGCACAGCTACAAACCATTTCTCGATGCGCTGCCGGAGGCGGTGGCGCGCAAAGTCGCGCGCGATAACTTCCTGGCAATACTGCCGCGCAACACAGAAAAACCCGCTGCTCCGCGCTGAAACGTCAAAGCCACGGGTTCGGACTAGCCGCTCGTCTGCCTATCGCTTTTTCGTCTTATGCAATTTCACGGCAATGCCGATACCTTCTAAAGCAACCCGCTGCAGGCTGATGCAGCGCTTTTGGAAGGAGCCAGAGTGATGAATATCCGTAGTCTCAATATTGCCCCGCGTGCCGGTCTCGGTTTTGGCCTGCTGGCCCTGATGGTGTTTGCCCTTGGCGCGTTCGCCTTGCTGCAAATGTCGAACATGCGTGCGCAGTCCGATGAAGTCGACAACAACTGGCTGCCAAGCGTGATGGCGGTCGGTGAGATGAGTCAGGACATGCTGCGCCTGCGCGCACTGACCATGCGCCTGTTGCTCAACCGTGACCCCAAGGCACTGGAGCAGAATGTCGCCAAGCTCGACGAGCTGCGCAGTGGCTTGAGCGAAGCGCAGCAGCGTTATGACGCGTTGATCGTTTTGCCGGAAGAGCGCGCGCTGTTTGATCGCTTCAAGGTTGCCGAGCACAAATACCTGGAACTGCAGGCGCAAGTCCTGCAGCTGTCAGCGCAGAATCGGGTGGCAGACGCTTCGGCGATTCTCAATGATCAGATGAGTCCGCTGGCCGATGAGATTGCTTTGACTCTGCGCGATCTGGTCGAGTTGAACAAGCAAAATGCCGGTCTCGCCACTGAGGCAGCGCGCTTGGTCTTCAAACAATCGCGGGTGTGGGTCGCAGTAATGATCGCCATGGCTGCGCTGATTACCGTCGGCCTGGCGTTGCTGCTGACGCGCAGCATTGTCGTGCCGTTGTCGCAATCGCTCAGCGTGGCCGAAGTGGTGGCCGGTGGGGATTTGACCGGTGACATTCACATCGTTGGCAAAGACGAGCCGGCGCGTCTGCTGCAAGCGCTGAAAAGCATGCAGCACAATCTGCGCGACACGATCCGCCGAATCTCCGAGTCGTCCACGCAATTGGCCTCGGCTGCCGAAGAACTCAGCAGCGTCACTGAAGACGCCACTCGCGGCTTGCATCAGCAAAGTCAGGAAATCGAACAGGCCGCCACTGCGGTCAACCAGATGACAGCAGCGGTGGAAGAGGTGGCGAACAACGCCGTGGCCACGTCTGAAGCTTCCCGCGAATCCGACCGCATCGCCCGCCAAGGGCGCGAGCAAGTGCAGCAGACGGTGACGTCGATCGAGTTTCTCGCTGGCGATGTCACCAATAATGCCGCGCAGGTCGAGGCGCTGGCGCAAAAGGTTCATGGCATCAGCAAAGTGCTGGACGTGATTCGCTCGATCGCCGAACAGACCAATCTGCTCGCCCTCAACGCCGCGATCGAAGCCGCGCGCGCCGGCGATGCCGGGCGTGGCTTTGCAGTGGTGGCGGATGAAGTGCGGGCGCTGGCTCATCGCACCCAGCAGTCGACCCAGGAAATCGAGCAGATGATCGGCGGGATTCAGCAGGGCACCGATTCGGCGGTCAGCTCGATGCAGCAGAGCAATTCTCGGGCACGCTCGACCCTCGAGCTGGCGAAGAGCGCAGGCTCGGCCCTGGACGAAATTGCCTCGGCGTTTACCTTGATTAACGAGCGCAATCTGGTCATCGCCAGCGCCTCGGAAGAGCAGGCAGCGGTGGCGCGCGAGGTGGATCGCAATCTGATGAATATTCGTGATCTGGCAATGCAGACATCGGCGGGGGCCAATCAGACCAGTGCGGCGAGTCAGGAGTTGTCGAAGTTGGCGGTGGATCTGAACGGGATGGTGGCGCGGTTTTCGGTGTGAGTTTGACCTTCAAAAGCCCCTCACCCTAACCCTCTCCCGGAGGGAGAGGGGACTAATCCTGCGATGCTTTGGAATCCATATTCGACTCGGTTTCTCAGCTCGATGGTTAGCGGCAGTCACCTCGGTCGGCTCCCTCTCCCTCGGGAGAGGGCTGGGGTGAGGGGTAGGCCGCCGCGCAGTATCATCGAACAGATAAACAAAAGCCCCGCGTTCGCGGGGCTCTTTGTTCTGCTATGGATCAGCTGCCTTTAACGGTTTTGCCGTTAACCGTGCCGTCCTGGAGCATGATGTTGTACTCCTTGCCGTCAGTCTCGACCTGTTGCAGACGCACCAGCAGGTAATCCCAGTCCTTGGCGAACCACAGCACGGTGATGCGCTTGCTTTGTGTCGGATCGCGCACGCGTTCGACCTTGATCGCGTCGATCTGGCCGGCCTTGGTGTCGACCTTTTCCGAACCCAGCACGCGGAAGTCATAGGTATCGACTTCGCCATCATCAACCACCTGATAGCTCATGCTTTTCTTGCCGGCGGCAACGTCGTGCTGCAGCGCCAGTTGGTAGGTCGACTTGTCGACCATGCCACGGTTCAGCGGGATTTTCACCGCGTCGCCACGGTCGGTGCCGGTCACCAGTTTGTTGGCCCAGTCGAAGTCCAGATCAGCCTTTTTCGCTTTGCCCAGACCGCCACGCTCAAAGTGGTAGGACTGCGGCAGCAGCGTGTCCTTGTCCAGCTTCAGGGTGCTTTCTTCAGTCAGGCTGGCGATCATCATCGATGCCTTGAAGCTGAGCTTCCAGACGCCGTCGGCTTCCTTGGTCAGGCTGCGTTCGGCGGTGCCGCTCATGGGCAGCTGCTTCCAGTCGGCGGTGTAGCTGGCGGAGAACGGTTGAAGGTCCGCTGCCTGCGCGAAGGGCAGGGCGAGCAGAGCGCAAGCGAAGAGCAGGGCGCGACGCATAATATCTCCTAGTGTCGAATCAAGTGGCCGCTGGCGGCGAGTAACTGGCCGTCGAGTAAAGCACCCTGGTCACCGAGTGTCAGCCTGCCTTCGGCAAACCAGTGTACTGCCATCGGGTAGATCAGGTGTTCCTGAGCGTGGACTCGTTGCGCCAGACTCTGCGGCGTGTCGTGCAACTCTACCGGTAATACTGCTTGTACGACCAGTGGTCCGCCATCGAGTTCCTCGGTGACGAAGTGCACGGAGCAGCCATGTTCCGTATCGCCGGCCTCCAGCGCACGCTGATGAGTGTGTAACCCTTTGTATTTGGGCAGCAGCGACGGGTGGATGTTAAGCAGGCGACCCTGGTAGTGGCGCACGAAATCAGCGCTGAGAATGCGCATGAAGCCGGCCAGTACCACGAGTTTGGGGTTGAATTGGTCGATCAGTTCGATCAGCGCGGCATCGAAGGCCTCGCGGCCATCGAATGCTTTGTGATCCAGCGAGCGGGTGACGATACCCGCGTCGCGGGCGCGTTGCAGGCCGTAGGCGTCGGCGCGGTTGGAAATCACCGCAGCGATGCGGACCGGGCTGTCGCCGGTCCGCGTGCTGTCGATCAGAGCCTGCAAGTTACTGCCGGTGCCGGACAACAGCACCACGACATCACAGGACTTTGGCATCAGTGAGCCTTGAGGTTCTTCAGCTCGACCTGCGCAGCGCCCTCGGCGGCCACGGCGATCTGACCGATGACCCAAGGCTGCTCGCCAGCGTCACGCAGAGTGTTCAGGGCCACTTCGACGTGCTCCTGAGCTACGCAGATGACCATGCCGACGCCGCAGTTCAACACGCGGTGCATTTCGGTTTCATCAACGTTGCCTTTCTCTTGCAGCCAGTCGAACACGGCCGGGCGAGTCCAGCTGGCCACATCAACTACAGCCTGAGCGCCTTTTGGCAACACGCGCGGGATGTTGTCGAGCAGGCCGCCACCGGTGATGTGGGCCATGGCCTTCACAGCGCCAGTGTCCTTGATCAGCTTGAGCAGTGGCTTGACGTAGATGCGGGTCGGGGCCATCAGCAGGTCGGTCAGCGGTTTGCCGTCGAGCTGGGTGTTTTCGATGTCGGCACCGGAGACTTCGATGATCTTGCGGATCAGCGAGTAGCCGTTGGAATGCGGGCCGGACGATGGCAGGGCGATCAGCGCGTCACCGGTGGCGACTTTCGAGCCATCGATGATTTCCGCCTTTTCCACGACGCCGACGCAGAAGCCGGCCAGGTCGTAGTCTTCGCCTTCATACATGCCTGGCATTTCAGCGGTTTCGCCGCCAACCAGCGAGCAACCCGACAGTTCGCAGCCAGCGCCGATGCCGGTGACAACCTGGGCAGCGGTGTCGACGTTGAGTTTGCCGGTGGCGTAGTAGTCGAGGAAGAACAGCGGCTCGGCGCCGCACACCACCAGATCGTTGACGCACATGGCGACCAGGTCGATGCCGATGCTGTCGTGCTTGTTCAGGTTCAGCGCCAGACGCAGCTTGGTGCCGACGCCGTCGGTGCCGGAGACCAGCACTGGCTGCTTGTAGCCGGCCGGGATTTCGCAGAGGGCGCCGAAACCGCCCAGGCCGCCCATGACTTCCGGGCGCGCAGTGCGCTTGGCGACGCTCTTGATGCGTTCGACCAATGCTTCACCGGCGTCGATGTCTACACCGGCGTCCTTGTAGCTCAGGGAGGGTTGCTTGCTCATGATCCAGGCCTTTAGGGGAGGGGATTCAGGGGTTACGACCGAGTTCAGCGGGAACATCGAACTCGATGGGCGATCGCCTCACGCGAGTTTCGAGGGGCCCGGCTGTTGCCGGTCTGCGAAGGCGCGCGATTTTATCAGGCTTGAGGGGCAGCGGCCATCCTCGCACCGACGGGCAGGGCCATATCGGCGGAAATTTTTTGCAATCGCAGGGTATGACTGCCTGTATAAGGTGTGGCGATTAACCGTCTATCGTTAGGACTGTGCAAAAACTTACCGCCACCGTGTGAATGTTTTGCCAGGGGAGGGGGTCACAGCCTTGCTCAAACGGTTCACGCGGCGTGTTCCAGCCGCTCCTGTCGACGGGAATTTTCCATGCGTTTTTGTAAATTGTTGTTTGTAGGCTGCCTGACGCTGGTCAGCCTGGCGAGCCATGCCGAAAACCTCAAAGGCCTGTATCAGGTGCGTCAGCCAGTCAACGGCCAGGCACCGCAAGAGCGTGATCGCGCCACGCAGGCGGCGCTCGATACCTTGGTGCTGCGCCTGACCGGCGACCCGAAAGCCGCGCAGAACCCGGGGCTGGCGCCGATTCGCAAGGATCCGCAGCAGATCATCAGCCAGTTCGGTTTCGACGCCGGGCCACCGGAAGTGCTGAAAGTCGACTTCGATCCGGCAACCACCGAGCAGGCCTTGCGCCGGGCCGGGTTGCCGGTGTGGGGCGCCAGTCGACCGTCGATCCTCGGCTGGTGGCTGAACGACTCGACCGAAGGTGCGAGTCTGGTCGGTGACGGTCAAACCGCAGCCTCAGCATTGCGCACAGCCGCACAACATCGCGGTTTGCCACTGCGTTTGCCACTCGCTGATCTCAGTGAGCAACTGGTTGCCACCGCACCGGCGCTGGAAAGCGCTGATCCCGCGCCCCTGCGCAGTGCTTCGGAACGCTACAACGCCGACGCCTTGCTGGCGGTGCACGCGCGCGAAGAGGGCGGGCAGTGGCAGGCGAAATGGCGCTTGTGGCTCGGTGATCAGAAAGAGGCCGGCAGCGTACAGGGCGCCGATCAGGCAGCTGTTGCCGATGCGGTGATGCTGGCGGTAGCCGAGCGTCTGGCGCCGCGATTTGTCGCCAAGCCCGGCGCGTCGGGTCAGCAGACCCTGGAAGTGCAGGGCATGAATCTGGAGCATTATGCGGCGCTGCTGCGGTTACTCGAACCGTTCGGCGTGCGTCTGCAAAGCGTGCAGGGTGATCGCATCGTCTACCGGGTCAATGGCAGCGTCGATCAATTGCGCGCGCAATTGTCGCTGGCGAAGTTGCAGGAACTGCCGGCCGAAGCGCCGGCCCCGGTGGCGCCTGCCCAGCCAGCGGCGGATGGTACGCCTGCGGTCGCAGCGCCAACCCCGGCAGCGGCGCCGTCGTTGCGGTTTCGCTGGTAAGTCTTTCCTTATATAGAAGCATCAGGAGTGGTAAATGGCCGATACGCGGCGTTGGTTCTGGCTCGGTGGGGTAGTCCTGCTTTGCGCGTTTGTATGGTTGCTGCACCCGATCCTCACGCCGTTTCTGGTCGCGTTGTTGCTGGCTTATCTGTTCGACCCGCTGGTGGATCGTCTGGAACGGCTCGGGCTGTCGCGAACCTGGGGTGTGATCGCCGTGTTTGCCTTGTTCACCTTGATCGTCACCGCGTTGCTGCTGGTGCTGGTACCAATGCTCGCCAAGCAGTTGCTGCGTCTGTACGAGCTGGCGCCGCAGATGCTCGACTGGTTGCAGCACACCGCTGTGCCGTGGGCGCAAGCGAAACTGGGGCTGTCGGACGGCTTCTGGAAATTCGATAAGGTCAAAGCTGCGATCAGCGAGCACATGGGCCAGACCACCGACATCGTCGGCGTGGTGCTGAGTCAGGCGACGGCCTCGAGCCTGGCGCTGATCGGCTGGCTGGCAAACCTGGTGCTGATTCCGGTGGTGAGCTTCTATCTGTTGCGCGACTGGGACGTGATGATGGGCAAGATCCGCAGCCTGCTGCCCCGTGATCGCGAAGAGCGCGTGGTTTCGCTGGCGGGCGAGTGCCACGAAGTGCTCGGCGCGTTTGTGCGCGGGCAGTTGCTGGTGATGGTTGCGTTGGGGGTGATCTACGCGGCTGGCCTGATGATCGTCGGTCTCGAGCTGGGGCTGTTGATCGGCTTGATTGCCGGGCTCGCGGCGATCGTGCCGTACATGGGTTTTGTCATCGGCATTGGCGCGGCGCTGATCGCCGGATTGTTCCAGTTCGGTGGCGATCTGTACCCGATGGTCGGGATTGTCGCGGTGTTCATGGTCGGTCAGGCACTGGAAGGCATGGTGTTGACGCCGCTCCTGGTCGGGGATCGGATCGGCCTGCACCCGGTGGCGGTGATCTTCGCGATCCTCGCTGGCGGCGAGCTGTTCGGTTTCACCGGCGTTCTGCTGGCGTTGCCGGTGGCGGCGGTGATCATGGTGCTGGTGCGTCATGTCCACGACTTGTATAAGGATTCCGGGATCTACAGCGGCGTTGACGAACCTGAGCTGTGATGGCGCGGGCGGCCCGGCGCTTGGCCGGGCTGCCCCGTTTCGTTCGGGCGAGGGCGCCAGAGAATCTGCCATCAAACCGCTGCGTCAACGCAAACCTTTGATTTTGCTTGGGGTCTGTCGCATTGTGCGCTCAGCCTCACGGGTATAAACTTCGCCAACTTTACACAGAGGCCACTAACGGTTCCTTTGAGAACTGTTCAGTCAGCATGAAACCGATTCAGCTGCCCCTAGGTGTGCGTCTGCGTGACGACGCCACCTTCATCAACTACTACCCAGGCGCCAATGCCGCTGCACTCGGCTATGTCGAGCGTCTCTGCGAAGCCGACGCCGGGTGGACGGAGAGCCTGATCTACCTGTGGGGCAAGCACGGCGTCGGGCGCACGCATCTGTTGCAGGCCGCGTGCCTGCGCTTCGAGCAGATGGGCGAACCGGCGGTGTATCTGCCGCTGGCCGAGTTGATGGACCGCGGCGTGGAAATCCTCGACAACCTTGAACAGTACGAACTGGTCTGCCTGGATGACTTGCAGGTGATTGCTGGCAAGGCGGACTGGGAAGAGGCGATGTTTCATCTGTTCAATCGTCTGCGTGACAGCGGCCGGCGCCTGCTGATCGCCGCGTCCACTTCGCCGCGCGAACTGCCTGTGAAGCTGGCTGACCTGAAATCCCGCCTGACCCTGGCGCTGATCTTCCAGATGCGCCCGCTCTCCGATGAAGACAAATTGCGTGCGTTGCAATTGCGCGCATCCCGTCGCGGTCTGCACCTGACCGATGAAGTCGGGCACTTCATTCTCACTCGCGGCACGCGGAGCATGAGCGCGCTGTTCGATCTCCTCGAGCAGCTTGATCAGGCTTCCTTGCAAGCGCAACGCAAGCTGACCATTCCCTTCCTCAAGGAAACTCTGGGCTGGTAGTAGTGGGCTTTTGCCAGCTTTCAGGCGCCAGAAAACCCGCGTCCCTGCGCCGATTCACCGGCCAGACGAGTTACGCGCTTAGATGTAAACGCGAAACCGGGAAGTCACATAAAGTTCGATTGAATTTGCAAATGAGGACGATAGCGGGCATAGTCTCGGCTTCTTTACAACTACCAGCCACGGTCGTGCCCATGCTAAAGCGCTTCGCACCCCTCGTGCCTCTCGCACTCGTTACCCTGTTATTCGGTTGTGCTGCTCATTCTCCGGTTCAAGAGCCGCCGCAACAGGTCAAGAATTCTGCTACTGCCCAGTCTTCCGTTATTTACCAGGAAGAGCTGGACACCGAAAAAGAACTCAACCAGTTCAACGGCAGCAAGCCTTATCAGCTTCCTGTACTGGCTGACAGCATCCTCGAACGCGGCATGTCCCTGATCGGTACCCGTTACCGTTTCGGCGGTACCTCTGAAGCCGGCTTCGATTGCAGCGGTTTCATCGGTTACCTGTTCCGCGAAGAGGCGGGCATGAACCTGCCGCGCTCGACTCGCGAAATGATCAACGTTGATGCGCCGCTGGTCTCGCGCAGCAACCTTGAGCCGGGTGATCTGCTGTTCTTCGCCACCAATGGTCGTCGCGGTCGTGTCAGTCACGCCGGGATCTACCTGGGTGACAATCAGTTCATCCACTCCAGCAGTCGTCGCAGCGGCGGTGTTCGCATCGACAGCCTGGGTGACAGCTACTGGAGCAAGACTTTCATCGAAGCCAAGCGCGCACTCGCCATGGCGCCGACCGTGGTCACCGCTCGCAAGTAAACTGCATGTCGCTGCGTTCGCGGCGACAAAACGGCACGGCAATGGAGTAGACCTAAACTTTACAAGGTGAAGTTAAAGTCTTACTTGAAGTTTGCCGCGTAGCCGCTAGAATCCTGAATCTATATTGATGGCAAACCGCCTGCGTGATGACGCAGGCGGTTTTGTTTCTGTCCATTCGGCAGAGAAAGCCGCAGCCAGATCAGGATGTTCTGCTTATGACGATGTCGGCCCGCCTCACCTTGATCCTTTGCGCCGCGCTGCTCAGCGCCTGCGCCAGCCGTACACCGCCGCCAGCCCCCGTGGTTCGCGCGCCGATCGTGTTCGGTCCTTCCCAGGCTTTTTCTCCCGTTGCTGAAGACGTGCTGTTCCGCGCCCTCGGCCTGGTCGGCACGCCGTATCGCTGGGGCGGCAACACGCCAGATTCCGGTTTCGATTGCAGTGGTCTGATCGGTTTCGTCTACCGCGACGCGGCGGGAATTTCGCTGCCACGCTCGACCCGCGAAATGATCATCATGCAGGCGCCGAATGTCGGCAAGGAAGGCTTGCAGACCGGCGACCTGATTTTCTTCGCCACCAATGGCGGCTCGCAGGTGAGTCACGCGGGGATTTACGTCGGCGAGGGTCGCTTCGTGCACGCACCGGCCACGGGTGGCACGGTCAAGCTCGATAGCCTGTCGAAGGCCTATTGGCAGAAGGCGTATCTGAGCGCCAAGCGGGTGTTGCAGCCGGGGCAGCTGGCGCATAACCCGTAGTAAAAATCGCATACATTCTAATGTGGGAGCGAGCCTGCTCGCGAAAGCGGTGTATCAGCCAATTCAATGGAGGCTGACACTACGCATTCGCGAGCAGGCTCGCTCCCACAGTTGTTTCAAGTCACATTCAACATCACTTCATGGCCGACACACGCCACACTTTGTTCCCGACATCATCCGCCACCAGCAAGCCACCTTGCTGATCGATGACCACGCCAACTGGGCGGCCCAGCGCATTCTCGTCCTTGTCGAGGAAACCGGTCAGCACATCCACCGGTTGCCCGGTCGGTTTGCCGCCAGTGAACGGCACGAAAATCACCTTGTAGCCACTGTGCGGTTTGCGGTTCCACGAGCCGTGCTGGCCAATGAATGCGCCTTCCTTGAATTGCGCCGGCAAGCGGTTGCCATCGGCGAAGGTCAGGCCCAGCGAAGCGGTGTGCGGACCGACCGCGTAATCCGGAGCGATGGCCTTGGCCACCAGATCCGGATTCTGCGGTTTGACTCGCACATCGACGTGCTGGCCATAGTAGCTGTACGGCCAGCCATAGAAGCCGCCGTCCTTGACCGAGGTGATGTAGTCCGGCACCAGATCGCTGCCGATTTCGTCACGCTCGTTGACCGCTGTCCACAATGCGCCGCTGGTAGGTTCCCAGGCGAGGCCGTTGGGGTTGCGAATGCCCGAAGCAAAGATCCGATGATTGCCGGTCGCGCGATCGACTTCCCAGATCGCCGCGCGGCCTTCTTCCTGATCCAGACCGTTTTCGCCGACGTTACTGTTCGAGCCGACGGTGACGTAGAGCTTGTTGCCGTCCTTGCTGGCGATGACGTTCTTGGTCCAGTGGTGATTCAGCGTGCCGCCGGGCAAGTCGACGACTTTGATCGGTTGGGTCTTGATCTCGGTGGCGCCCGGCTCGTAGTTGAAGCGCAGCAGGCGGTCGGTGTCGGCAACGTACAAATCGTTGCCGACCAGCGTCATGCCAAACGGCGAATTGAGGTTCTGCAGGAACACCGTGCGGGTTTCCGCGACGCCATCGTGGTCGGCATCACGCAGCAGGGTGATGCGGTTCGGGCTGGGCACGCCGGCGCCGGCCTTGCCCATGACTTTCTTCATCACCCAGCCACGAATGCCTTTGCTGTCATCGGGCTTGGGCGGCGCGTTGGTTTCCGCCACCAGAACATCGCCGTTGGGCAGCACATAGAGCCAGCGCGGGTGATCGAGGCCTTCGGCAAACGCTGCGACCTGAGTGCCGGCCGCAGCGGTCGGTTTCGCACCTTCCGGCCAGCCCACCGCCGGGGCGATGTTGACTGTCGGGATCAGCGTCTTGTTCGGTTCGGGCAGTTTCGGTGACGGACCGGTGCCGTCGGAGACTTGCAGGCTGGAGGTTTCACCGCAGGCAGCGAGCCCGCCAGCGACGGCGATGATGAGAGCGAGTGGGGCCTTGCGCATTGCTGATCTTCCCTATGAATGCATTCCTAAACATAGAGGAGGGCGCAGGCCCGATGGTTCAACTGCTCACCCGCGGGCTTCCTTGAACAGCACGGCGATGCCCGGATGATAGTTGCCCGCGTCGCTGTGCAATTTGCGATAGGCGTAGGGGAAATACCAGGCCACGGCGCAGGTGTGTTCCTTTTGCAGGTCGTCGACCATGTCCTGCAGTTCCTCGGGGCTGGCGCTGTGCTGGGCTTTTTGCGGAGCAACAAAGAGGCAGCCGAGCTTGAGATCGCTGGCGTAGCTGATGCGCTTGGCATCAACGGTGATGTCGAGCAGGGCCTGGGTCAGGTTGAGGTTGTTGACCCGTGGCCAGCGTTGCGTGGCCTGAATGAATGCACGGTCTTCGCTGCCGGCAATCAACAGATCGGCGCGGGCATTGCGTTCGCCTTCTTCGTTCTGTTTGCGCGTGGCGGTGTCGTTCAGCGTGACCATTTCAGCCATCCACGCCGCTGCCGCGAGCAGGCCCAGATTGGCTTTCTCGTCGTGCCAGTACGGCGTGTCGTTGTCGCCGCGAACGGTGTTGTAGCGATCGATACAGTCAAACCAGCGTTCCAGCACCGGGCGCAGGAATTCCAAGCGCGGGTTGCTGATGATCATGCCTTGCATCGTCGTCATCCTTATTGTTGTAGTGGGCTTTTCGGAAAAAGCATGGCTCTTTGATATCACTTGTCACAGTCTGGCACAAGATTGCCGCTGCACATTTGATCAGCGGCAGTTATTCGCGCGCAAAGCGCCTCTTCAATTGACGCTCCACCCCCAACCCTCTAACCTTCGCCGCTTGTTTCAGGTGCTCTGTGGCCCCGCGTCGACAGAGTGAAACAGGGAAGCCGGTGAGTGTGGTCTTCAAGCGAAGCCACGACGATCCCGGCGCTGCCCCCGCAACGGTAAATGAGTGAAAACTGCGCCTTGAGCCACTGCCTCGAAAGAAGCGGGAAGGCGCGCAGTCAGGCGAAACGCCGCTCATGAGCCCGGAGACCGGCCTGATCCATCTCAGCGGCATCACGGTGGGCGATGCCAGGCTTTTTGCCGTCTATTCTTGTGCCTGCCCGCCGTTATCCAGCCTCAACGGAGAGCTCCCCCCATGACTGATTCCCCCGAGCGTGACGAACGCCATTTGGCGCGCATGCAGCGCAAGAAAGCCGTGATCGACGAACGCATCGCCAACTCGCCCGACGAATGTGGCCTGGTGCTGGTGCTGACCGGCAATGGCAAAGGCAAAAGCAGTTCGGCGTTCGGCATGCTCGCCCGCGCCATGGGCCACGGCATGCAATGCGGCGTGGTGCAGTTCATCAAGGGCCGCAACAGCACCGGCGAAGAATTGTTTTTCCGCCGCTTCCCCGAGCAGGTGCGTTTCCACGTCATGGGCGAAGGCTTCACCTGGGAAACCCAGGATCGTCAGCGCGACATCGCCGCGGCGACCGCCGCTTGGGAAGTCTCGCGCGAATTGTTGCGCGACCCTTCGATCGGTCTGGTGGTGCTCGACGAATTGAACATCGCCCTCAAGCACGGCTACCTCGATCTCGATCAGGTGCTCAGCGATTTGCAGGCGCGTCCGCCGATGCAGCACGTGGTGGTCACCGGTCGCGGCGCCAAGCCGGAAATGATCGAGATGGGCGACACGGTCACCGAGATGGGCATGCTCAAGCACGCCTTCCAGGCCGGGATCAAAGCGCAGAAAGGCGTCGAACTTTGAAGCAACCACGTCACTGCCCGGCGGTGTTGATCGCCGCGCCGGCCTCCGGTCAGGGCAAGACCACCGTCACCGCTGCACTCGCCCGTTTGCATCGCAATCAGGGGCGCAAGGTGCGCGTATTCAAATGCGGTCCGGACTTTCTCGACCCGATGATCCTCGAGCGCGCCAGCGGTGCGCCGGTGTATCAACTGGACATGTGGATGGTCGGCGAGCAGGAAAGTCGCCGCCTGTTGTGGGAAGCCGCCGCCGAGGCTGATCTGATTCTGATTGAAGGGGTGATGGGCCTGTTCGACGGCACGCCATCCAGCGCTGATCTGGCGCGCCACTTCGGTGTGCCGGTGCTCGGCGTGATCGACGGCACCGCCATGGCGCAGACCTTTGGCGCCTTGGCGCTGGGCCTGGCGAAGTATCAGCCGGACTTGCCGTTCGCTGGCGTGCTGGCCAACCGCGTCGGCACCTTGCGCCATGCGCAATTGCTCGAAGGCAGCCTCACCGAAGGTTTGCGCTGGTACGGTGCGCTGTCCCGCGAGACCGGCATCGAATTGCCGAGCCGCCACCTCGGTCTGGTCCAGGCCAGCGAATTGAATGATCTGGATCTGCGTCTCGACGCGGCTGCCGATGCGCTGGCCAGCAGTTGCCAAGTCGCGCTGCCACCTGCGGTTGAATTCGCCGCGCCTGACCTCATCGCCGCCGAGCCTTTATTGAATGGTGTGCGCATCGCCGTCGCCCGCGATGAAGCCTTTGCCTTCACCTATGGCGCCAGCCTCGATCTGCTGCGGGCGATGGGCGCCGAGCTGCAATTTTTCTCGCCGATCCGCGACACGCAATTGCCCGAGGCGGACAGCCTGTATCTGCCGGGCGGCTATCCAGAGTTGCATCACGTCGCGCTGGCGCAGAACACCTCGATGCTTGCAGCAATCCGCGCGCACCACGCGGCGGGCAAGCCGTTGCTCGCCGAGTGTGGCGGCATGCTTTATCTACTGGATTCGCTGACCGACGTGGAAGGCACCCGTGCTGAGCTGGTCGGTTTGCTCAAGGGCGAGGCGGTGATGCAGAAGCGTCTCGCGGCGTTGGCGTTGCAGGCGGTTGAGCTGCCGGAAGGTTCCTTGCGGGGGCATACGTATCACCATTCGCTGACTACAACCGAGCTGACGCCGATTGCCCGTGGGCTGAGTCCCAATGGCGGGCGCGGCGCTGAGGCGGTTTATCGCGAGGGACGGATGACGGCGTCGTACGTGCACTTTTATTTCCCATCGAATCCGACTGCGATTGCGTCATTGTTTGCGCCAGACAGTGAGGCCGGCTTCGCGAGCAAGCTCGCTCCCACAATGGATGACCTGAACCCTGCGGGAGCGAGCCTGCTCGCGAAAGGGCCATGACCGACAACACATTCTCCGAAGCCGAACGCGCGGCGGTCTACAAGGCCATCGCCGAACGCCGCGACATGCGCCACTTCACCGGCGGCAGCGTCGAACCGCAGCTGCTGCGTCGTCTGCTCGAAGCCGCTCATCAAGCGCCGAGCGTCGGCCTGATGCAGCCGTGGCGCTTCATCCGCATCAGCGATCGCGCTCTGCGCGGGCAGATCCGCGATCTGGTGGAAGAAGAGCGCATCCGCACCGCCGAAGCCCTTGGCGAGCGCAGCGATGAGTTCATGCAGCTCAAGGTCGAAGGCATCAACGACTGCGCTGAGGTGCTGGTCGCGGCGCTGATGGACGATCGCGAAAAACACATCTTCGGTCGGCGCACGTTGCCGGAAATGGACATGGCCTCGTTGTCCTGCGCGATCCAGAATCTGTGGCTGGCCTCCCGCGCTGAAGGCTTGGGCATGGGCTGGGTCTCGCTGTTCGAGCCGCAAGCGTTGGCGGATTTGCTCAAGTTGCCGGCCGGTGCCAAGCCGCTGGCGGTGTTGTGTCTCGGCCCGGTCAAGGAATTCTACCCGGCGCCGATGCTGGTACTTGAAGGCTGGGCGCAGGCGCGACCGCTGAACGAGCTGCTGTACGAAAATTATTGGGGAGTGAGTCAATGAGTGTGGCGTTGCTGAGTGTCGCTGCGGTAGCGCTGGATGCGCTGCTCGGTGAACCGAAACGCTGGCATCCGCTGGTGGCGTTCGGCAATTTTGCCGGACGCATTGAGCAACGCTTCAACGCCGGCGGCCGTGGCTGGCGCAGCCATGGCGTGACCGCGTGGGTTATCGCGGTACTGCCGCTGACCTTGCTCGCCACGGCATTTTCTTGGGCGCCTTATGTCGGCTGGATTGTCGAGATTCTCGCGTTGTATTGCGCCCTCGGCATGCGCAGCCTCGGCGAACATGTTGCGCCGGTTGCGGCGGCGTTGCGCGCCGATGATCTGGACGAGGCGCGCAAGCGTGTCGGTTATCTGGTCAGCCGCCAGACCGATGAACTCGACGGCACTGCGGTTGCCCGCGCCGCGACTGAGTCGGTGCTGGAGAACGGCAGCGATGCGGTGTTCGCTGCGCTGTTCTGGTTTGTCGTCGCCGGCGCGCCGGGCGTGGTCCTGTATCGCTTGAGCAATACCCTCGATGCGATGTGGGGTTATCGCAACGAACGCTTCGAGCGTTTCGGCTGGGCGGCGGCGAAAATCGACGACGTGTTGAACTACATTCCTGCGCGTCTGGTGGCATTGACCTACGCGCTGCTCGGCAAAACCCGACTCGCGCTCAAGTGCTGGCGCACCCAGGCGCCAAAGTGGGACAGCCCCAACGCCGGCCCGGTGATGGCGGCCGGTGCCGGTGCGCTGGGCGTCGAGTTGGGTGGCCCGGCGATCTATCACGGCGAACTGCATGAACGTCCGCAACTGGGCGAAGGTGCGCCGGCTGATGCCGATTCCATCGACCGTGGCTGGCAATTGGTCCAGCGCGGCGTATGGTTATGGCTGCTGATGCTTTGCCTGGGGGCGGAATTTTATGCTTGAGCACGGTGGCCGGCTGCGCAAGGCTGCACTCGATTACGGGATTGCCGAAGCCGACTGGCTCGACCTGTCCAGCGGCCTCGCGCCATGGCCGTTCCCGATCCCGGAGATCCCGCTACGCGCCTGGGCGCGCTTACCGGAAACCGATGACGGTCTGGAACAGGCGGCCTGCGATTATTACGGCGCCGCGCAGGTGCTACCGGTGGCCGGCTCGCAAATGGCTATCCAGTTGCTGCCGCGTCTGCGCCGGGCCGGCAAGGTCGGCGTGTTGTCGCCGTGCTATGCCGAGCATGCCGAAGCGTGGCGGCGCAGCGGTTACATTGTCCGTGAAGTGCTCGAGCAGGAAGTCGAATTCTTTCTCGACAGTCTTGATGTGCTGGTGGTGGTCAATCCGAACAACCCGACCGGCCTCAGCCTGACCCCGGCGCGCCTGCTCGACTGGCATGCGCGGCTGGCGCAACGCGGCGGCTGGCTGGTGGTCGATGAAGCGTTCATGGACAACACGCCGCAACTGAGCCTGGCGCCCTATGCGCATCAGGTCGGGCTGGTGGTGTTGCGTTCGTTCGGCAAGTTTTTCGGTCTGGCCGGGGTGCGCCTCGGTTTCGTTCTGGCCGAGCGCAAGTTGCTCAAACTGCTCGCCGAACAGGTCGGACCGTGGGCGGTGAGCGGGCCGACGCGGGTGCTCGGTACGGCGTGCCTGCAAGACACCGAGGGCCATACCCGTCAGCGGATTCGCAGCGATGAAGCGAGCGAACGGTTGGCGGCGCTGCTGACCCGTTGCGGTTTTGCACCGCAGGGTGGCTGCGCACTGTTTCAGTGGCTGATCACCGAGCACGCCGAAGCGCTGCACGAATTCCTCGCTCGGCGCGGCATCCTCCTGCGCCTGTTCAGCCACAACAGCAGCGTGCGTTTCGGCCTGCCAGCGGATGCCGCGCAAGAGCTGCGTCTCGAACAAGCTTTGCAAGCTTTCACCAAGGACAATCCATGACCACTCTGATGGTGCAAGGCACCACGTCCGATGCTGGCAAAAGCACTCTGGTGACGGCGTTGTGCCGCTGGGCCACCCGCCAGGGCGTGGCGGTGGTGCCGTTCAAACCGCAGAACATGGCGCTCAACAGCGCAGTCACCGCTGACGGCGGCGAGATCGGCCGCGCGCAGGCAGTGCAGGCGCAAGCGGCCGGTCTTGAACCGCACACCGATATGAATCCGGTATTGCTCAAGCCCAACAGCGACACCGGCGCGCAAGTGATCATTCATGGCCGCGCGGTGACGACGATGAACGCCGTCGCCTATCACGATTACAAGGCCATCGCGATGCAAGCGGTGCTCGCCTCGCACGAGCGACTCAGCGCTGCGTATCCGCTGGTAATGGTCGAAGGCGCCGGTTCGCCGGCGGAGATCAATCTGCGCGCCGGCGACATTGCCAACATGGGCTTTGCCGAGGCGGTGGATTGCCCGGTTTTGCTGATCGCCGACATCAATCGCGGCGGCGTGTTTGCGCATTTGGTCGGCACGCTGGAATTGCTTTCGCCGAGTGAACAGGCGCGGGTCAAAGGCTTCATCATCAACCGCTTTCGCGGCGATATCGCCTTGCTGCAACCGGGCCTCGACTGGCTGGAGCAGCGCACCGGCAAATCGGTGGTCGGCGTGTTGCCCTACGTGATGGACCTGCACCTCGAGGCCGAGGACGGCATCGACCAACGCCAGACCGACAAGGCCGAGCAGGTGTTGAAAGTAGTGGTGCCGGTGCTGCCGCGCATCAGCAATCACACCGACTTCGACCCGCTGCGTCTGCATCCGCAGGTGGATCTGCAATTTGTCGGCCCGGGGCAGGCGATTCCCGCCGCCGACCTGATCATCCTGCCGGGCTCGAAAAGCGTGCGCAGTGATCTGGCTTATCTGCGCGCCAACGGCTGGGACGCGGCAATCAATCGGCATCTGCGCTACGGCGGCAAGGTGCTGGGGATTTGCGGCGGTCTGCAGATGCTCGGCGAGCAGGTGCACGACCCCCTCGGGCTGGAAGGCACTGCCGGCTCCAGCGCGGGGCTGGGTCTGCTGGCGTTCGAAACGCAGCTCGAAGCCGAGAAGCAACTGCGCAACGTGCGCGGGCGGCTGGCGCTGGAAAACGCCGCAGTCAGCGGTTATGAAATCCATGCTGGCGTGACCACCGGGCCGGCTCTGGAAAATCCGGCGGTGCATCTGGACGACGGTCGTTGCGATGGCGCGCAGAGTGCCGATGGTCAGGTGTTCGGCACCTATCTGCATGGCTTGTTCGAATCCCCCGAGGCGAGCGCGGTGTTGCTGCGCTGGGCCGGGTTGAGTGATGTGCAGGAAGTCGATTACCACGGCTTGCGCGAACGCGACATCGAGCGGCTGGCGGATCTGGTGGAGAAGCATCTGGATACCGGGCTGTTGCGTCAGCTCTGTGGGATTTGAGTTGTCCGGGCTGGCCTCTTCGCGAGCAGGCTCGCTCCCACAGGGAGACTCGATCAACGGTGGGAGCGAGCCTGTTCGCGAAGAGGCCGGTTGTCTCACCACACATTTTTGGATGAACCCATGCTCCAACTGATCCTCGGCGGCGCCCGCTCCGGCAAGAGTCGTCTGGCGGAAAAACTCGCCAGCGACAGCCATCTGGCGGTCACCTACATCGCCACCAGCCAACCGCTCGACGGCGAAATGAATCAACGCGTCGCCCATCATCGCGCACGTCGCCCGGTCGAATGGGCGTTGATCGAAGAGCCGCTGGAACTGGCCCGCGTACTGCGCGAATCCGCCGGCGCCGAGCGCTGCCTGCTGGTCGATTGCCTGACCCTGTGGCTGACCAATCTGCTGATGCTCGACGACACCGAACGTCTCGCCGCCGAGCGTGAAGCGCTGCTCGACTGCCTGGCGTCGTTGCCGGGTGAAATCATTTTTGTCAGCAACGAGACCGGAATGGGTGTCGTGCCGCTGGGCGAATTGACCCGCCGCTATGTCGATGAAGCCGGTTGGCTGCATCAAGCTCTGGCCGAGCGCTGTCAGCGAGTTGTCCTGACCGTCGCCGGCCTGCCCCTGACTTTGAAAGGACCTGCGTTATGAGCCCGACCTGGTGGCTGAACCCGTGCAAAACCGAGAACGCCGAAATCGTTGCGCAAGCGACCGAGCGCCAGCAGCAACTGACCAAACCGGCCGGTTCGCTGGGGCGCCTTGAATCGGTGGCCGTGCACCTGGCCGGTCTGCAAGGTCAGCTCAAGCCAACGCTGGATCAAGTCTGGATCGCGATTTTCGCTGGCGACCATGGCGTGGTAGCCGAAGGCGTATCGGCTTATCCGCAGGAAGTCACCGGGCAGATGCTGCTCAACTTTGTCAGCGGCGGCGCGGCGATCAGCGTGCTGGCGCGTCAGCTCGGCGCGCAGCTGGAAGTGGTCGATCTGGGCACGGTGAATCCGGCGCTGAATCTGCCCGGCGTGCGCCATCTGAACATCGGCGCGGGAACGGCGAACTTCGCTCAGGGCGCAGCGATGACTCAGGCGCAGGGCGAATCGGCCTTGCAGGCCGGTCGCGACAGCGTCTTGCGCGCGAAAGCCGCCGGCACGCAGTTGTTCATCGGCGGCGAAATGGGCATCGGCAACACCACGGCGGCCAGTGCGCTGGCCTGCGCCTTGCTCGATTGCCCGGTGGCGCACCTGACCGGTCCCGGCACCGGGCTGAATGCCGCTGGCGTCAGCCACAAGGCACAGGTGATCGAACGCGCGCTGGCGCTGCATGCCGCGCAGCGTGGCGATGCCTTGCAGACGCTGTTCAATCTCGGCGGCTTCGAGATTGCCGCGTTGGTCGGCGCTTATCTGGCCTGCGCGCAGGAAGGCATTGCGGTGCTGGTCGACGGCTTCATCTGCACGGTCGCGGCACTGGTCGCGGTGCGCTTGAATCCGGCCTGTCGCCAGTGGCTGTTGTTTGGCCATCGCGGTGCCGAGCCGGGCCATCGCCATGTGCTGGAAACCTTGAGCGCCGAGCCGCTGCTCGAGCTCGGCCTGCGCCTGGGCGAGGGCAGTGGCGCGGCGTTGGCGGTGCCGTTGTTGCGTCTGGCCTGTGACCTGCACGGGCAAATGGCGACGTTCGCCGAAGCAGCCGTGGCGGATCGCCCGGCATGAGCCTGCGCCTGGATCTGCTGCGCCATGGCGAAACGGAACTCGGCGGCGGCTTGCGCGGCAGCCTCGACGATGCGCTGACCGCAAACGGCTGGACGCAGATGCGTGCAGCGGTGGTCGACGGCGGGCCGTGGGATCGTATCGTCAGTTCGCCATTGCAGCGCTGCGCGCGCTTCGCAGCTGAACTCGGCGAGCAACTGAATCTGTCCGTGCATCTGGACAAGGATCTGCAGGAACTGCATTTCGGCGCTTGGGAAGGGCAGAGCGCGGCGGCATTGATGGAGACGGATGCCGAAGCGCTGGGGCTGTTCTGGGCTGATCCCTATGGCTTCACGCCACCGCAGGGGGAGCCGGTCAGCGCGTTTTCCGCGCGGGTGTTGGCGGCGGTCGCGCGATTGCACGCGGCTTACGCCGGCGAACGGATTCTGCTGGTCAGCCACGGCGGCGTGATGCGTTTGTTGCTGGCGCAGGCACGAGAGCTGCCACGTGAACAGTTGCTCAATGTCGAGGTCGGCCACGGCGCGCTGTTTGCGCTGACGGTCGAGGCTGATGGCGCGCTCAAGGAAGGTCACTGAGATGTTGCCGCTGTGGATCGCCTTGCAGTTTCTCAGCAGCCTGCCGATTCGCCTCCCGGGCATGCCCGAGCCGCAACAGCTCGGCCGTTCGCTGCTGTTTTATCCGCTGGTGGGATTGCTGTTCGGGCTGATCCTCTTCGCGTTGAATCTGTTGTTGGCCGGCGCGCCGATGTTACTGCATGCGGCGCTGTTGCTGACCGTGTGGGTATTGCTCAGCGGCGCGCTGCATCTCGATGGCCTGGCCGACAGCGCCGATGCCTGGCTCGGCGGTTTTGGTGATCGCGAGCGCACGCTGACGATCATGAAAGATCCGCGCAGCGGGCCGATCGCGGTGGTCACGCTGGTGCTGGTCCTGTTGCTCAAATTTGCCGCGCTGCTGGCACTGATCGAGCAAGGGCATACCCTGGGGCTGATCATCGTGCCGGTGCTCGGGCGGGCGGCGCTGTTGGGGTTGTTTCTGACCACGCCGTATGTGCGTGCGGGTGGCTTGGGTCAGGCCCTGGCCGATCATCTGCCGCGTAAAGCGGGGTGGTGGGTGCTGGGGTTGAGTGCGCTGGGCTGCGTGTCCATCGCGGGTATTGGCGCGGTGCTGATTTCGCTGGTCGGGTTTGTCTGGCTGCGGCGTTTGATGATGCGGCGGTTGGGCGGGACTACCGGGGACACGGCGGGGGCGTTGCTGGAATTGCTGGAGATGGGGGTGTTGGTGGGGCTCGCTTTGGTCTGAAGGATTTGCGGAGATGATGCCGGCCCCTTCGCGAGCAGGCTCGCTCCCACCTTCGAAATGCAATCCCCTGTGGGAGCGAGCCTGCTCGCGAAGGCGGCCTCACCGGCAACAATGATGTGCAGAGTAAACTCATCTGTAACTTGATTTAACACACTCGCGGGTATATACACGCATCATGCTTCCTTCTCAGTGTTTATGCACCAACCTGCGTCGCGCCGCGCGTGGCGTCAGCAGGCATTACGACGGCGCTCTCGACGGCTTCGGGATCAACGTTGCCCAGTATTCTCTGCTGTGTAATCTGCAGCGGCTGGAGCAACCGAGCATTTCCGAACTGGCCGAAGCCATGGGCCTGGATCGCAGCACTCTCGGGCGCAATTTACGTGTGCTGGAGGGCGAAGGTCTGGTGGCGCTGGCCGAAGGCGAGGACATGCGCAACCGTATCGTGCGCCTCACCGAAACCGGCGTGCAGCGCCTGGCAGCAGCATTGCCGGCGTGGGAAGCGGCGCAACAGCGGCTGATCGACCGTCTCGGTGCCGAGAAGCGCGAAACTTTGCTCAAACTGCTCGACGAACTGGCCTGACGCCGGTTTTTTCGCGCTCAAGCGGGTATATACCCGCGACTGGAGAATAACAATGACATCGATGTGGCGTACGTGCGGTTGGGTGTTGCTGGGGAGTGCGCTGATCCTGGCATTGTCATTGGGCGTGCGCCACGGGTTCGGCCTGTTCCTGTCGCCAATGAGCGCGCAGTTCGGCTGGGGTCGCGAAGTGTTTGCCTTCGCCATCGCCCTGCAAAACCTGATCTGGGGCCTGGCGCAGCCATTCACCGGCGCCCTGGCCGACCGCTTCGGTGCGGCGAAAGTGGTGTTGCTCGGTGGGATCCTCTACGCGGCGGGCCTGGTGTGCATGGGCCTGTCTGATTCGGCAGTGACTCTGTCACTGAGTGCCGGCCTGCTGATCGGTATCGGTCTTTCGGGCACTTCGTTTTCGGTCATTCTTGGTGTTGTGGGTCGCGCTGTGCCGCCAGAGAAACGCAGCATGGGCATGGGTATCGCCAGCGCCGCCGGTTCGTTCGGCCAGTTTGCGATGTTACCGGGCACGCTGGGCCTGATCGGCTGGCTCGGCTGGTCGGCCGCGCTGTTGGTGCTGGGCCTGTTGGTGGCGATGATTGTGCCGCTGGTGAGCATGCTCAAGGACAAGCCGCTGCCGGTGCTTGGCCATGAACAGACTCTTTCCGAAGCGCTGCGTGAGGCCTGCTCGCACTCCGGTTTCTGGCTGCTGGCGTTCGGCTTTTTTGTCTGCGGTTTTCAGGTGGTGTTCATCGGTGTGCACTTGCCAGCGTATCTGGTCGATCAGCATCTGCCCGCCAGTGTCGGCACTACGGTGCTGGCGTTGATCGGACTGTTCAATATCTTCGGCACTTACACCGCCGGCTGGCTTGGTGGACGCATGTCCAAACCGCGTCTGTTGACTGCGCTGTATCTGTTGCGCGCAGTGGTGATCGTGCTGTTCCTGTGGTTGCCGGTGACCACCACCACGGCGTATCTGTTCGGCATGGCCATGGGCTTCCTGTGGCTGTCGACGGTGCCGTTGACCAACGGTACGGTGGCGACCTTGTTCGGCGTGCGCAATTTGTCCATGCTCGGTGGCATCGTCTTTCTGTTCCATCAGCTCGGCTCGTTCCTTGGCGGTTGGCTGGGCGGGGTGGTGTACGACCGAACCGGGAGTTATGACTTGATCTGGCAAGTGGCGGTTCTCTTGAGCCTGCTGGCAGCGGCCCTGAACTGGCCGGTGCGCGAGCGTCCGGTGGCGCGCCTGCAAGCTGCGGCGAGTGCAGCATGAGCCGGATCTGCGCGCGGGTCGTTGTTGCCGCACTGGCTGCGGCGCTGTTGGCGCTGGTGTGGTGGGGCTGGCAGCGCGGCGGTCTGGCGCTGATGCAGTTGGGCATGAGTATTTGCTAGATGGCAGCGTGGCGAGTAACGTCGAAGCCTGATGACTGCCCAAGGAAATTCGACATGTTGATGCGCTGGTGTGCTGTTCCCGCGTTGCTGATGGCGTTGACTGGCCTGGCCCAGGCCGCCGACTGTCCTGAGCTGCTGCAAGGCTCGCTGCCCAAGCTGCGCGCCAAGGAATCCATCGATCTGTGCAAGCAGTACGCCGACAAGCCGCTGGTGGTAGTCAATACCGCCAGCTTCTGCGGTTTCGCCCCGCAGTTCGAAGGCCTCGAGGCGCTGAACAAGCGCTACAAGGCGCAAGGGCTGGAGATGCTCGGCGTGCCGTCCAATGACTTCAAGCAGGAGTCCAAGGACAGCGCCGAAACCGCCAAGGTCTGCTACGCCAACTATGGCGTGACCTTCAACATGACCGAGCCGCAGAAGGTTCGCGGCGACGACGCCACGCATCTGTTCCAGGTGCTGGCCGCGCAGAGCAATGCGCCGAAGTGGAATTTCTACAAGTATGTGGTCGACCGGCAGGGCAAGGTGGTGGCGAGTTTTTCCAGTTTGACCAAACCGGATGATCCGGAATTTATTGCGGCGATCGAAAAGGCCATTGCCTCCAAACCGCTGAAGCCCTGATTAATGCTGTTCTCTGTGGGAGCGGGCCTGCTCGCGAAGCGATGTGTCAGTTAGCAAATCTACATCTGACATACCGCCTTCGCGAGCAGGCTCGCTCCCACAAGGGTGATTTTGTCGTTCCAGTGAAAAGTTGCAGGCAAGAAAAAGCCCCGCCTCTGTAAAGAGAGCGGGGCTTTTTGGTGGGCGAGGGGTTAGCCTCGCCACGGTGCATCAGAAGCGGTAAGTCGCGCCGACACCGAAGCCGTTTGCCGAGTTTTCATACTTGGCATCGTAGGTCTGGCCACGCGCGTTTTCGTTGCGGATGTTGACCGACTCTTCTTTGAGGTACGAGTACGCGACGTCGATGGTCAGGTCGTCCGTCGGGCTCCAGCCGGCACCGATACTGAAGATGGTGCGGTCGCCAGTCGGGATACGCGGCGAGCGGTCTTCGTTATTGGTTGGCGACTGGTCGAAGGTCAGACCGGTACGCAGCACCCATTCCTTGTTCAACTGGTACGAGGTACCCACGGCATAGGCCCAGGAGTCATGCCAGTTCTGGTCTTCGTTGATCGAGCCGAACTGACCGGCCAGCAGAGGTTGCACGCCGGAGTTCTTCACGGTGATCTTCTCGAGCTGGCTCCAGCGGGTCCAGGTGGTGCCGGCATATACGTTCCAGCGATCGTTGATTGCCTGGGTGACCGACAGGTCCACGGATTCCGGCGTGGTGATCTTCAGCGAAGCGTCGTACTTCTGGTTGGCGCCAACGCCCACAAGCGCCAGGGCGTTGTAGTTGACCTTGGTGTCGCCTTCGAGCTTGTAGTCGACCTTGGAGTGGTAGGTCAGGCCGACACGGGTGGTGTCGGTGGCCTGGACCAGCAAGCCGACGTTGTAACCCAGCGCGGTATCGTCACCCTTGATCTTGACCTTGCCGTCCGGCAGTGCCTGGGTGATCGACAGGTTGGATTCCAGCGAGCCGTCGATGCGGTTGATGGTCGGGCCGAAACCGATCGACACCTTGTCGTTGAAGGCGTAGCTGACGGTTGGCTGGAAAGTGATGACTTGCACTTCGGACTTGCTGCCGAAGTAACGACCGGCGAAGCCGTTTTCGTAATCCGTGATCAGACCGAACGGTACGTACACACCGAGACCGAATGCCCAGTGGTCATCGATCGGTTTTACATAGAAGCCCATAGGTACAGCGGTGAAGGGCACCATGTCGCCTTTGTTGCTGCCGCCGTTAGGGCTGGAGCTGGCGTTGCTGATATCGGTGTGTGCATCGACAACGGCGACACCACCGGTGACTTGTTCGCGCTTGATGCGCGCCATGCCGGCCGGGTTGCCATAAACAGTGCTTGCGTCGTCGGCAGAAGAAGATCGCCCGGCAAAACCAGTCCCCATCCCACTGATGCTTTGTTCGTTGAGGGCAAAACCTGCCGCGAAGATTTGTGTGGAGGCAAGGGTAACGGCGAGGCTAAGGGTGGTTTTGAGCATGACTTTTTTCATTATTAGAACTCCTGGTGATCACCGGGGCGAAAATTACCAACATTTTCGTCCCAGCGCTATAGCCTGTATGCCTTGAGTTAGAGCGGTTTTGTAGGACAATCCGACCAAAATGGCGACCTGATGGTAGAACTTGTGAAACCGCCCGGTCAGCAAGCGACCTGATTCAGCGGTGAAACACAGGTTTGCCAGGCATAGGTGAAGTCGCGCAAACGGCCTTGCGGTTGAAAGGTCTGGCGCCAGATACGCGCCATGCCGAGCAGGTCGGTCGGAGCGGGGAGGGTGGGGTTTTGTTCTTCTACCAGCAGCCAGGCGATGGCCGTGGCGTAACGCAGGTTGACGGTCAGTTCCAGATGCGGGCCGCTGAGGAACGCATGCTGACTGGCCAGGCCGCGCACCAGGCTGGCGCGCTCCGGATCGAGCGCCAGATAATCATCCCAGAGCGCCTGATGGCGATGCTCGGCAATCCGGTATAGGCCGTGGCCACGGCGGTCATGCAGGGCAGACCCGAGGGCGGACTGGCTGGCGGCGATACCCAGCAGCAGGGATTCGGCAGTTGCGCAGTGGCGTCCCAGATAAATCAGTGTGGGACGGATCACATAGCGGCACAGTTCGCTGGCAGCGATACCCATAACACCCTCGGTTCTTGTTGTTGAGGGCGAGTCCTGAAGGGGCCTTGGCAGCAGTGGATCGACTCAGGCTCGCCGCAAGCGGGTCAAGCCGCTTGAGTTGAAGTGTAGTGTCATATTCAGCGTGTAAAGGTCTGTTTTTAAAATATTTCCACCATCGCATCCCGGGCGTTAGATCGGAACATGCTTAGAAGCGCAGCGCTAAAAGTGAAATATCAGGCAATAAAAAGCCCCGCTTTTCAGCAGGGCTTTGCTTTTGCAGCCTGTCCGGCTTTCAGGCAACCAGTGCCTGACGGGTACGCTCGATCACGGCCTGCAGCGGTTCGGCGCTGGAGTATTGATCGGGGTACAAACGCTCGCTGTGACGAGCGATGCCGTGTTCATTGACCACGGTGAAGCTGAAGCAGCCTTTGCGAGCGGCCATGATCAGGCAGTTCATTGGAGCAAAAGCGTTGGTTAGGGTGCGAATGGCATCCTGAGTCTGGATTTGAGTAGACATAGTTATTAGGTGTTCCTACAAATGACACGGATAAGAACCGTGCAACGTTAAAACGTTCCAGTAACGTTGATCACCATTGATCGAACGAAGAACCCGACTGGAACAAAGCAGCCAGTTTGAAGCGCTGATAAGTGAGCGCGCTTGGGCTGGCAGGTAGGTACTTAGGAGGACAGGCATCACAGCGAGGGCAAAGGTTCTGGGCCCGGGGTGAAGATCCTGATCAATTTGCAGGTTGGTTCGGTCAGAGTAAGTGTTCTTCGCAACGCCCTTTGTTTTCGTTCAAAGGCAGCGTCGTCGCAAGATTTACCTGGAAACCATCGAGGGGTCGTTCCCGCTGTTTTCGGCAGTGGCTTCCTGTTGGAAGTTGACCGTGGGGAGATGTTCGACCGGAATTGACTTTCAGCTTGGTACTAACGCCGCGGATAGTAACGGATCCGTTCGGGCGAAGCAAACCCCATGACCAAAAAAAGGATCACAGGGAGAGGTCGTGTCGCACCGTCCGTCGGCGTGCATGCTTTTCGCAGAGCCTCTCGGTCGCTCGCAGCTGCGCAAAATGACCCGAAAAAGCGCACGCATATAACCGGCTCGCAGGTACTTGTGCACATTAGTTGCGCAGAGCGTAACGCAACTGTCACATCGATCCTGACTCCAGTCGCTGCCTGTATCAAAAGTTTAAGTCAATGAAAAATATCGTCTTTTTTTGTTGGTGAAAAAATCGTCAGTTTGACTGCGAGCCCCATTCCATAAGGCTTTGCGGGGATCGTAGAGCGGTTGTCCACTGACTTATCCACAGCTTCTGTGGATTGTCCCTAGCGCTTGCTCTAGGACGGGCGTGCCGGGTTTTTTTCGACTTTACCTGTAAGAAAAAGAGAGTAAAGTGGCGCGCCTTCCGATCTGTCCCGCAGTGCTTTATGAAGTTTCGCTCAGTATCAGACTCTGTTACCTCCAACCCGACCTCTGTTACCGCTCCCAAGCGTTTTTCCGTGCGTGTGGCCGAATGGCTGCTCGATGCGCCGCGCCTGAGCGACAGTCCCAGCGCCAAGCACCTGGCCGGCCGTCTGCTCAAGCAACCGGCCCGTGAAGGTGTGGTCGCTGCACAGAGCCGCCTCGGCCAATTGATTTGCCGGGAGTGCGGCAATGCCCGTGACCGGCGTATCGGCCAGGAGCTGCTGCGTCAGGCCGCCCGTGCCGGTGACCGTCGCGCGCAGCAGGAACTCGGTCTGATCGAAGACTGAGCTGTCCAAGCCCAGACACCTTGGTTAACCTTCAGGCTTTATCCGATTGGCAGGAGTCGCTATGGCTATGGACTTGACCAGCATATTGCTTGGTCTTGCGGCAGCAGGGGTGCCGCTGCTGGCGCTGGCCTGGCAACTGCAACGCCGGGCCAGCAACGCCCAGGCCGATCTGGCCTTGCTCGAAGAGCGCCTGGCCATGGCGCAACTGGCCCAGGACGGCCTCTCCGCGCAGCTTGAAGCGAGCCGCGATGAAATCGCCGATCTCGGCCAGGCCAATGCCGCCAAACAGGCAGACCTTGCCGCGCTGCGCCGCGAAGTTGAATTGCTGCAGATCGAGCGCGACGACGCCCGCGACGCCTCCCACGCCTGGAACCTCGAACGCGCCAACAAGGACGCTGAGTTACGCCGCCTCGACGCCCACGCTGCCTCGCTGAGTGCCGAACTGCGAGAGCAACAGGAGAGCCATCAACAACGTCTCAACGACCTGCAAGGCTCACGCGATGAACTGCGCGCGCAATTCGCCGAGCTGGCCGGCAAGATCTTCGATGAGCGTGAGCAGCGCTTTGCCGAAACCAGCCAGCAGCGGCTTGGGCAGTTGCTTGATCCGTTGAAAGAGCGCATCCAGTCCTTTGAAAAACGCGTTGAAGAAAGCTATCAGGCCGAAGCCCGCGAGCGCTTCTCGCTGGCCAAGGAGCTGGAGCGTTTGCAGGCATTGAATCTGCGTTTGAGCGACGAAGCGACCAACCTGACTCGCGCGCTCAAGGGCCAGAAAACCCAGGGCAATTGGGGCGAACTGATCCTCGAGCGCGTTCTTGAGCACGCGGGTCTGGAGAAGGGCCGCGAGTATCAGACTCAGGTCAATCTCAAAGGCCCGGACGGTGAGCGCTTCCAGCCCGATGTGATCATTTATCTGCCCGGCGACAAGCAGGTGGTGGTCGACTCGAAAGTCAGTCTCACGGCCTATCAACAATATGTTGCGGCTGATGACGACACATTGGGGCAGATCGCGATCAAGCAGCACGTATTGTCGCTGCGCAATCATGTGAAAGGTCTGGCCGGCAAGGATTACAAGCGTCTGGAAGGCTTGCACAGCCTCGATTTCGTTTTGCTGTTCGTACCGATTGAAGCGGCATTTTCTGCGGCATTGCAGGCTGAGCCGTCGCTGTTTCAGGACGCTTTCGACCGCAATATCGTGATCGTCAGCCCGACTACGCTGCTGGCCACGTTGCGGGTGATCGACAGTTTGTGGAAGCAGGAACGGCAGAGCCAGAATGCCCGGGAAATCGCCGAGCGCGCGGGCTGGCTGTACGACAAGTTCGTGTTGTTTATTCAGGATCTGGACGAAGTGGGCAATCGTCTGCAGCAGCTGGACAAGGCTTACAGCTCGGCGCGTAACAAGCTCACAGAAGGGCGCGGTAATCTGGTCAGCCGCAGTGAACAGTTGAAGTTGCTCGGTGCGCGGGCGAGCAAGAGCTTGCCGGCGGATTTGCTGGAGCGGGCGATGACGGATGTTGATGGGTTGGTTGAGTTGCCTGAGTAAATTCAAAGGCTCGTTTTTTTCTGGCTGATTGGGGGCATATCCGTTGCTGCGGTCGTGGCGGCTGGCGGTTTCGCCTGACGGCGACTTACTTTTTTACAAGCGCCAAAAAAAGTAAGCAAAAAACGCTAGCTCCTGCGTTCGGCCCTCGCAGGCTCGGGTTCCTTCGCTGCGGGACTGATCCGGGCGCAGCGGCTCCGGTTTGCTTCGCTGCACCTCCTTCCGCTGTGTCTGGCTGCGCCAGACGGTCGCTGCGCTCCCACGCCCGGATCAATCCCTCCGCTCAGCCTTCCGACGTCGCCGGTGAATCAAGATCAAAAGCACTCGAGCTTGCGCTCATTGTTGAGTGGGGCGGCTGCGCCGCAGGCAGCTTCGCTGCTTTGCTTTTCTGTGGGAGCGAGCCTGCTCGCGAAGGCGTCTGCAAGATCACTCTCTACAACGGCAAAAACCGACTCAAAAGCGCCCGCAACGCCGCCGGCTTCACCGGTTTGGCCAGGTAATCCAGGCCCGCCGCATGCACTTGCGCCACGGTCTCCGGGCGTCCATCCGCGCTGATGACCACGCCGGGCACGGGCTCGCCCAGGCGCGTGCGCAACCACGCCATCAGCTCTGTGCCGGTATCGCCGTGGTCGAGGTGATAGTCGACCAGCGCCAGTTGTGGCCGCACACCTTCATTCAATATCGCTGCGCATTCTTCGCGATTGCGCGCCGTCCACACTTGGCAGCCCCAGCGGCTCAGCAGGCTGTTCATGCCGATCAGGATGCTGTCTTCGTTATCGATGCACAGTACCTGCGCGCCGCTGAGCAGTTTTCCGTTCAGTTCCACCGTCGCGCTAACTGGTGGCGTTTGCGTGCGGGCGATCGGCACTGTCACGCTGAACACACTGCCGCGCCCCGGCCAGGAGCGAACGCGCAGGGTATGCCCGAGCACGCGGCACAAGCCATCGGCGATCGCCAGACCCAGGCCCAGGCCTTTTTCGGCGCGGGTCTGGTGGCTGTCGAGGCGTTTGAATTCTTCAAAAATCACCTGCTGCTTGTCTTCCGGAATGCCCGGGCCGCGATCCCAGACTTCCAGGCACAGCTCGCCACCGCGCCGACGCACGCCCAGCAGCACCGGACCCTTGGCGTAGCGGAACGCGTTGGTGAGGAAATTCTGCAGAATCCGCCGCAGCAGTTTGATGTCGCTGTCGATGCGCAATTGACTGCCACGCACCCGGAACGTGAGTTTTTGCTCTTGGGCGAGCGCCTTGAATTCCGCGCCGAGGGTGTCGAACAGTTCGTTGACGGCGAAGGCTTTGCGATCCGGGTTGATCTTGCCGTTTTCCAGACGCGAGATGTCCAGCAGATCGCTGATCAGGTCTTCCGCCGAACGCAGCGAGCTGTCGAGGTGTTGCACCAGCTGCTGCGCCTCTGCGCTCAAGCCTTCGTTCTGGTGGGAGAGGGCGGCGGAGAACAGTCGCGCGGCGTTCAGCGGTTGCATCAAGTCGTGGCTGACGGCGGCGAGGAAGCGGGTTTTCGACTGGTTGGCCGCCTCGGCATTGCCCTTGGCTTCGGTGAGCGCGACGTTGAGTTGCGACAGTTCCTGGGTGCGCTCGCTGACCCGTTGCTCGAGCCCTTCGTTCGCCTCGGTCAGCGCCTGTTCGGCTTCGCGGAACGCGGTAATGTCGGTGAAGCTCATGACAAATCCGCCGCCGGGCATCGGGTTGCCGATCAGCTCGATCACCCGGCCATTGGGGAACAGCCGTTCAGAAGTGTGCGCGCGGCCCTGGCGCATCCAGTGCAGACGCCTCGCAACGTGCACTTCCGCTTCGCCGGGGCCGCACAAACCGCGTTCGGCGTTGTAGCGAATGATGTCGGCAATCGGCCGGCCGACGCTGATCAGGCCGTCGGGGTAGTTGAACAGCTCCAGATAACGCCGGTTCCACGCCACCAGTTTCAGCGACTGGTCGACCACGCTGATGCCCTGGGTGATGTTCTCGATCGCGCCTTGCAGCAACGCGCGGTTGAACTGCAGCACTTCCGAGGCTTCGTCAGCGATTCGGACTACGTCCTCCAGCTGCATTTCCCGACCTTCGATGGCGGCTTTTACTACAGCGCGCGTGGAAGAAGCGCCGAGGACACCGGCCAGCAAACGTTCGGTATGGGCGATCCATTCGCTGTCGGCGTTCTGGTTGGGGTTGAAGCCCTTGCCCTGACGGTAAGCGAAGCGAATGAAGCTCTGCCGCGCGCGTTCTTCGCCGACAAAACGCGCCGCCAGTTGCAGCAGATCGTCGATCTGTACCGCCAGCATCGAACGGGCATTAGGTCGCGCGCTGATTTCCTGGCCGATGAAACGCCCGGCCTGCCAGTGCTCGGAAACCCGCGTGCGCGAGAGCACCGAGACCCAAGCGAACAGGGTGAAATTACCCGCCAGCGACAGCACTACGCCTTGAGTCAGCGGGGTGATCGGCAGGTTCAGTGGATTGCTGTGCAGCCACGCCAACCCGGGGAAGCTCGCCAGCGACCAGCCGAGACTGTGCGCGGCAATCGGCAGCACCAGTGTGTAAAACCACAGGAAAGTGCCGGTGGCGAGGCCGGCGAACACGCCCCGGCGGTTGGCCTGTTTCCAGTACAGCGCGCCGAGCATGGCTGGCGCCAGTTGCGTCACTGCGGCGAAGGCGATCTGGCCGATGGTCGCCAGGCTCGCGGTCGAGCCGAGCAAGCGATAACTGACGTAGGCCAGTAGCAGAATCACCACGATGCTCACGCGGCGCACCGAGAGCATCCACTGGCGGAAAACTTCGAACGGGCGCTCGGCGTTGTTGCGGCGCAACAGCCACGGCAACAGCATGTCGTTGGAAACCATGGTCGACAGGGCGACGCTGGCGACAATCACCATGCCGGTCGCTGCCGATGCGCCACCAATAAACGCCAGCATCGCCAGCGCCGGATGGGCCTGGGCCAGCGGGAGGCTGATCACGAACGAGTCGGGCAGCACATCACTAGGCAGCATCATCTGACCGGCGAGAGCGATCGGGACTACAAACAGCGCCGCCAATGCCAGATAGGCGGGGAAGACCCATTTCGCCAGACGTAGATCCTGCGGGTCGATGTTCTCCACCACGGTCACGTGAAATTGTCGCGGCAGGCAAATGATCGCCATCATCGCCACGCCGGTCTGCACCACCATCGATGGCCAGTTGATGGTTTCCTTCCAGTACGCCTCAAGGCGCGGGGCGAGCATTGCCTGATTGAACAGGTCGTCGAAACCGTCATACAGACCGTATGTGACGAAGGCGCCGACGGCGAGAAAGGCGAACAGCTTGACCAGCGACTCGAACGCGATCGCCAGCACCATGCCACGGTGGTGTTCGGTGGCGTCGAGGTTGCGCGTACCGAAAACGATGGTGAACAACGCCAGCACCAGCGACACGATCAGCGCCGTGTCTTGAGCGCGGGTGCCCATGGCATCGGCGCCGGCGCCGATCAACAGGTTCACGCCAAGGACGATGCCTTTGAGTTGCAGGGCAATATAAGGCAAGACGCCGACCAGGCAGATCAGCGCCACCACCACCGCCAGCGATTGTGACTTGCCGTAGCGCGCGGCGATGAAGTCGGCGATGGAGGTGATGTTCTCCTGTTTGCTGATCATCACCATTTTCTGCAGGACCCACGGCGCGCCGACCAGCAGCAGGATCGGCCCGAGGTAGATCGGCAGGAATGACCACAGTTGTTCCGCCGCCTGACCGACCGCGCCGAAGAACGTCCAGCTGGTGCAGTAAACCGCCAGCGACAGGCTGTACACCCAGGCGCGCACCCGTGGCGGCAACGGTGTGCTGCGACGGTCGCCGTAGAAGGCGATAGCGAACATGATGGCCATGTAGGCCAGGGCAACGACGGCGATCAGCCCGGTGGACAACGACATGCAGCACTCCCGACAAATGACTCCCCGGCACTCCTGCCCGGGCGGACAGTCTCGCACGGGCGCGGCGGTTAGTCAGTGTCGACCAAGGTCGTGGCGTGGCGGGGTGTCGCAGGCGGGGTACCGGGTGGTTTTTGTGGTGACCGGGCGGGCCTCTTCGCGAGCAGGCTCGCTCCCACAATTGGAATGCATTTCCTTGTGGGGGCGAGCGCGTCAGTCCAGACGCAGCGCAATATCGATCAGGCGATGGAGCTCATCAACCTCCAGCGCCGCCGCCGAAAACAGAATCCGGAACACCACCGGCGCCACCACCAGATTGATCAAGCGGTCGACACTCGGCGCCTTCTCATGCGGATAGCGATCGACGATGGTCTGCAACTGCGCACCGATGATCGTCACGCAATAGCCCGGCGTAGCGCTGGCCTGCACGTCGCGCATCATGTTGCGCCCGACTTCCGAACTCATCTCGTCGAGATATTGCTCGGCCCAGGCGCGGATATCGCCGCGCAGGCTGCCAGTGCTCGCCGGCTCGCTGTCCGGGCGCATGCGGGCGAGGGCGACGTCCGCCAGCAATGCCGCCAGATCGCCCCAGCGGCGGTAGATCGTCGACGGCGTTACCCCCGCGCGGGCGGCAATCTGCGGGACGGTCACGGTGGAACGTTCCTGCTCTTGCAGCAGCGCATTGACCGCCGAATGAATCGACTCCTGCACCCGGGCACTGCGGCCACCGGGGCGTAAACCTTCTTTAATAGCCATGCGGCAGACCTTAACACAAAGAATTTGCTTTAAGCGCTGGGCGGTAGCACACTCCGCAAAAGCAAAAAATTAGCTTTTGCGGAGTGTGCCCATGACCAGCCCCTTGAATAGTGTCGCTTCCCACCGGTCGAGCTTGTGGTTTCTGGCGATCACCTTACTCAGTTTTCTCGCCGCTTCCACCGCGCCGACGCCGTTGTATCACTTGTATCAGGATCAACTGCATTTCTCGGCAGCGATGTTGACGCTGATCTTCGCCGTTTACGCTTTCAGTCTGTTGGCAGCGTTGCTGACGGTGGGTTCGCTTTCCGACCATCTCGGACGCAAACCGGTGATCTTCAGTGCAGTGCTGCTCAATGCGCTGGCCATGTTGCTGTTCATCTATGCCGATAGCGTGGCTTGGTTGATCAGCGCACGGGTGTTGCAAGGTTTCGCCACCGGCATGGCCACTGCCGTATTGAGTGCAACGCTGCTCGACACCGACCGTCAGCAGGGGCCGCTGATCAACAGTGTCGCGCCGTTACTCGGGATGGCTCTGGGCGGTTTGGGCTGTGGCTTGCTGGCAGAATTTGCGCCGGCGCCGTTGCAGCTGACTTACTGGTTACTGTTGGCACTGTTTGTGTTGCAAGGCGTGTATGTCTGGCGCCTGCCGGAGAGTGTCTCGCGGCAAGGTGGGGCGCTGGCGTCGTTGCGGCCGACCCTGCACGTGCCGGTGCAAGCGCGTTCAACGTTGTGGCGAGTGCTGCCGCTGAACACCGCAACCTGGGCGCTCGGTGGTTTTTATGCCTCGCTGGCACCGTCATTGGTGCGCACGACCACTGGTTCTACCTCCAATCTGATCGGCGGCGCTACGGTCGCGGCGCTCACCGTGACCGGTGCGTTGATGATTTTCATGATGCGCAATCGTCCGGCCGCTCAGGCGTTGCGGCTGGGTGCGAGCTTGCTGCCGGTTGGGCTAGTGCTGATTCTGCTCGGCGTGCATGGCGCCAGTCTGTCGTTGTTTTTCTTCGGCACACTGGTCGCCGGTTGCGGCTTTGGTTCGGGCTTTCTCGGAGCGGTGCGCAGCCTGGTGCCGCTGGCCTTGCCGCATGAACGAGCCGGCTTGATGTCGGCGTACTACGTGCTCAGTTATCTGGCGTTCTGTTTGCCGGCGTTGCTGGCCGGGTATCTGGCGCGCAACTTTGGACTGCTGGCGACCACTGATGGTTACGGCGTTGTGTTGATCGTGCTGGCCTTGGCTGCGCTGCTGCTCAGTCTGCGTCCGCAGACAGGCAGAGTTTGCAGCGCTCCTTGAGCGCATGTAGAGACTTATCTGCAAAACAGATAACAGTTAGAGATATTACCCGTTATATCGATATTCGATTCGGATCTACCATGGACTCAACCTCACCAGAGGACAGGAGTTCATGATGATTTGCCCCAACAGTGTCACCCCCGGCTACAAACCTTTCAGTCAGCTTCAACATCCTCGTGAAGTGATCCGCCAGTTCACGCCGAACTGGTTCGCCGCGACCATGGGTACCGGTGTGCTGGCATTGGCGCTGGCTCAGTTACCGCTGGCCATTCCCGGATTACGCGTCGTGGCCGAGGGGCTGTGGCTGTTCAACATTCTGTTGTTCAGCTTGTTTACTGCTGCCTACGCCGCGCGCTGGATTTTGTTCTTTGACGAGGCGCGGCGGATTTTCGGTCATTCCACCGTGTCGATGTTCTTCGGCACCATTCCCATGGGCCTGGCGACGATCATTAACGGCTTTCTGTTGTTCG
>NZ_RCNX01000095.1:0-61292 GCF_004307595.1 Pseudomonas sp. Sample_23 | reverse complement strand
AATTCCGAAACCCCAATTGCGAAAGCAGTTGGGGTTTTGTTTTGCCTGCGAGAAATGTGTCCGCTTGATTTCTATGCAACGGCCCGGGGCATGGCTATTATGCGGGCCTCATTGTGAGGCGATACCTGCATGCTGACGTTGTTGAATCTACTGAAGGATGGACGATTCCATTCCGGACAGGACCTGGGCGTTGCCCTGGGAATAAGCCGAAGTGCTGTATGGAAGCAGCTACAACAGCTTGAAGCGGAACTTGGCCTGTCGATCCATAAAGTTCGCGGTCGCGGATATCAATTGTCGACGCCTCTGACGCTCCTTGATCCTCTTGAAATAACCAGGAAGATGCCTCAATGGCCGGTGCGTGTGTTCGACTCTGTTGACTCGACAAATGCCGAAGCTCTGCGCTCCATCAGTGACGGCGCCGCCGTGCCGTTTTTGGTGCTCGCGGAGCGACAATTGGCAGGCCGTGGTCGTCGAGGTCGTAAGTGGGTAAGCCCATTTGCAGAAAATCTTTATTACAGCCTTGTACTCCGCATCGAAGGCGGCATGCGTCAGCTTGAGGGACTGAGCCTTGTTGTTGGCTTGGCGGTGATGCAGGCCTTGCGAAACACCGGTGTGGCCAATGCCGGTTTGAAGTGGCCCAATGATGTTTTGGTGGGTAACAAGAAAATAGCCGGCATTCTGCTCGAACTCGTCGGCGATCCTGCGGATGTGTGTCATGTTGTATTGGGTATAGGAATCAACGTGAATATGCAGGTTGCCGATGAGGTCGACCAGCAATGGACTTCTATAAAACTGGAGTCAGGCAAAGCCTGCGATCGCAATGCTCTGGTGGTTGAATTGAGTAATCAACTCAAGACTCATATCCATAAACACCAGCTCAACGGGTTCGCAAGTCTGCAGGCAGAATGGGCGGAAAATCATCTGTGGCAGGGTCGGTCCGTGTCGTTGATCGCTGGTAACAGCCGTATCGATGGGGTAGTGCTCGGGATTGATAACCAAGGCGGGTTGCGCTTGATTGTAGATGGTGTTGAAAAAGCCTTTAGTGGTGGAGAGCTCAGCCTGAGGTTGCGTGATGATTCTTGAGCTTGACTGCGGCAATAGCTTTATTAAATGGCGCGTGCTGAATGCCTCGGCGAGCGAGCTGGTCTCGGAAGGAGTTGTAGACTCTAACCAGGCTTTGCTTGAGAGCTTGCGCATCATAAAGTCGCTGTCACTGCTCCACTGTCGTTTGGTAAGCGTCAGGACCAACGAGGAAACCAGCGCTTTAACCGAAATGCTCGAGCGCGAGTTCGGTATTCCTATCTCGCGTGCGAAGCCCGCTCGCGAGATGTCCGGCGTTCGAAACGGCTACGAAGACTATGAGCGTCTGGGGCTTGATCGCTGGCTGGCGATGCTTGGCGGCTTTCACCTGGCTGCCGGAAGTGCTTGTCTGGTTCTCGACTTCGGTACTGCGGTTACTGCCGATTTTGTCGGGGCTGACGGTGAGCATCTCGGTGGGTTCATTTGTCCAGGCATGCCTTTGATGCGAAACCAGCTTCGCACCCATACCCGTAAAATTCGTTATGGTGATGAGGCGGCAGAGCGCGCCCTTTCCAGTCATGTCCCGGGGCGTACCACCGTGGAAGCGGTGGAGCGCGGTTGTTCTTTGATGCTGAGGGGCTTTGTTCTCACTCAATTAGAGCTGGCTCGAGCGTACTGGGGAGAGCAATTCACCGTCTTTATTACGGGAGGGGATGCCGAGTTGGTTAAAGGCGTCGCGCCTGACGCCAGGGTTGTGCCCGACCTGGTTTTTGTCGGCTTGGCGATGGCGTGTCCCTTGTCCTGAGGTTTATATGCGTTGGTTGTTCCTGCTCCTAGTGGTTCTCAATGTTTTTTACTATGTCTGGCATCAGCAGGAAGCGCCCTTGCGAGCCAAAGATGTAACGCCCCTTAGTCTGTATCGCGGTTCGCAGCAGGATATCCGTCTACTGAGCGAAACTGCTGGTGAAGGCGGGAGAGGGCAGGTGGTGCCGCGTCAGCAGTGTCTTTTCCTTGGTGGATTTTCTGAAGAGGATTCAATTGCCAAGCTGCAACAGCGCCTGGTGGCGATGAGGGTCAATGCTCAATCCGTGCCGAAAGATGCTGCAGGAAGCGGTTACTGGCTTGCAGTTGCGCCGGATGGCCAGCGTTTGTTGGGCGATCAGCAGTTGCAAAACCTTTCCAAGGAATTCAATGAGTTAAAACATAAAATAATGCTGTGCGAAGGGGTTGCACCTGCTCAATAGTTTGCATAGAATGGCGCCCGCTCCACAGCGAACACCTTAAACGGGATTCGAAGTGAAGCGTGTCAACGCAGCTAACCTCAGGTTTTTAAATGAGAAAATGCTTGACAGGGGTTTGGCATGATATAGAATGCCGGCCTGATTAGGAGGGGTTCCCGAGCGGCCAAAGGGATCAGACTGTAAATCTGACGTCTACGACTTCGAAGGTTCGAATCCTTCTCCCTCCACCAGATTTAAGCGTGAGCTGCAGGCTCCGCGGGTATAGTTTAGTGGTAGAACCTCAGCCTTCCAAGCTGATGATGCGGGTTCGATTCCCGCTACCCGCTCCAAGTTTGCAGGTTGTGCAAAAGGGTTTTGCTCTTGTAGCTCAGTTGGTAGAGCACACCCTTGGTAAGGGTGAGGTCAGCGGTTCAAATCCGCTCAAGAGCTCCATATAACAAGGCAGATATGAAAATATCTGCCTTTGTTTTAATGGTTGATATTGTTTGTCTAATTTCTTCTGTAGAGGGTGATATCGATGGCTAAGGAAAAATTTGATCGTTCCCTGCCCCACGTCAACGTTGGGACCATTGGTCACGTTGACCACGGTAAAACCACTCTGACTGCTGCTCTGACTCGCGTTTGCTCCGAAGTTTTCGGTTCTGCAATCGTTGACTTCGACAAGATCGACAGCGCACCAGAAGAAAAAGCTCGCGGTATCACCATCAACACCGCGCACGTTGAGTACAACTCGAAGATCCGTCACTACGCTCACGTTGACTGCCCAGGTCACGCTGACTACGTGAAGAACATGATCACCGGTGCTGCTCAGATGGACGGCGCTATCCTGGTTTGCTCGGCCGCTGATGGTCCGATGCCGCAAACCCGTGAGCACATCCTGCTGTCCCGTCAGGTTGGCGTTCCGTACATCGTGGTCTTCCTGAACAAGGCTGACCTGGTAGACGACGCTGAGCTGCTGGAACTGGTTGAGATGGAAGTTCGTGACCTGCTGTCGACTTACGACTTCCCGGGCGACGACACTCCGATCATCATCGGTTCGGCTCGTATGGCGCTGGAAGGCAAAGACGACAACGAGATGGGCACCACTGCCGTCAAGAAACTGGTTGAAACTCTGGATGCCTACATCCCAGAACCAGTTCGTATGATCGACAAGCCATTCCTGATGCCAATCGAAGACGTATTCTCGATCTCGGGTCGCGGTACTGTTGTGACTGGTCGTATCGAGCGCGGTATCGTTCGCGTTCAGGATCCGCTGGAAATCGTTGGTCTGCGTGACACCACCGTTACTACTTGCACTGGTGTTGAAATGTTCCGCAAGCTGCTCGACGAAGGTCGTGCTGGCGAGAACTGCGGCGTTCTGCTGCGTGGTACCAAGCGTGACGACGTTGAGCGTGGCCAGGTTCTGGTCAAGCCAGGTTCGGTCAAGCCGCACACCAAGTTCACCGCAGAAGTTTACGTTCTGAGCAAGGAAGAAGGCGGTCGTCACACTCCGTTCTTCAAAGGCTACCGTCCACAGTTCTACTTCCGTACTACTGACGTGACTGGTAACTGCGAGCTGCCAGAAGGCGTTGAAATGGTAATGCCAGGTGACAACATTCAGATGACTGTTACCCTGATCAAAACCATCGCGATGGAAGACGGTCTGCGTTTCGCTATCCGTGAAGGCGGTCGTACCGTCGGCGCTGGCGTCGTAGCCAAAATCATCGAATAAGCGGTTGTAATGTATTTTTCGGGCCGGCATAATGGTCGGCCTGATTTTGTTTTAGGTCAGTAGCTCAATTGGCAGAGCGACGGTCTCCAAAACCGTAGGTTGGGGGTTCGATTCCCTCCTGACCTGCCAGATTCACTCGGTGTGTCTGGCTTTCTTTTCACAGGATCTTCATAGATGACTCCTAAAGCTGAAGCTCAAGGCTCTCGCTTCGATCTGCTCAAGTGGCTTGTAGTAGTCGCTTTGGTGGTTGTTGGCGTTGTTGGCAATCAGTATTACGCTGCTTCGCCGATCCTGTACCGTGTACTCGCTTTGCTTGCCATTGCTGCTGTAGCTGCCTTTGTAGGCCTGCAGACCGCGAAGGGCAAGTCTTTCTTTGTACTGGTTAAGGAAGCTCGCACCGAGATTCGTAAAGTCGTGTGGCCAACTCGCCAAGAAACCACGCAGACCACGCTGATTGTCGTGGCTGTTGTTCTGGTTATGGCGTTGCTGTTGTGGGGTCTCGATTCCCTGCTCGGCTGGCTTGTTTCCTTGATTGTCGGCTAAGGGTGTCCCGTGGCTAAGCGTTGGTATGTTGTGCATGCTTACTCGGGTTACGAGAAGCATGTGATGCGCTCGCTGATCGAGCGCGTAAAGCTGGCTGGCATGGAAGATGGCTTCGGCGAGATTCTGGTTCCCACTGAAGAAGTGGTTGAGATGCGTAACGGCCAGAAGCGCAAAAGCGAACGGAAGTTCTTCCCAGGCTATGTGCTGGTCCAGATGGATATGAACGAGGGTACTTGGCACTTGGTCAAGGATACTCCTCGGGTGATGGGTTTCATCGGCGGTACCGCTGACAAGCCTGCACCAATTACCGATAAAGAGGCAGAAGCGATTCTGCGTCGCGTTGCTGATGGTAGCGACAAGCCGAAGCCGAAGACGTTGTTCGAGCCAGGCGAGACGGTGCGTGTCAATGACGGTCCATTCGCTGATTTCAATGGCGTTGTGGAAGAAGTTAACTACGAAAAGAGCCGGATCCAAGTGGCAGTGCTCATTTTCGGTCGCTCTACTCCGGTGGAGCTCGAGTTCAGTCAGGTCGAGAAGGTCTAACTGGACAAGCAATCCCAACCCCGCAGCCTTAGGCTGTGGGGTTTTGTCGTCACTGGGATAAACGCGCAAGTAACCGGGGAGCCTTTCGAGGCGTTCGAACCCGTAATTGGAGTGCCTCATGGCCAAGAAGATTACCGCTTACATCAAGCTGCAAGTGAAGGCCGCTCAGGCTAACCCAAGTCCACCGGTTGGTCCTGCTCTGGGTCAGCACGGCGTGAACATCATGGAATTCTGCAAGGCTTTCAACGCCCGTACTCAGGGTCTTGAGCCAGGTTTGCCGACTCCAGTGATCATCACTGTCTACAGCGACCGTAGCTTCACTTTCGAAACCAAATCCACCCCTGCTTCGGTTCTGCTGAAGAAGGCGGCCGGTCTGACCAGCGGTTCCGCTCGTCCGAACACCGTTAAGGTTGGCACTGTTACCCGTGCTCAGCTGGAAGAAATCGCGAAAACCAAAAACGCGGATCTGACTGCAGCTGATATGGATGCAGCCGTGCGTACTATCGCCGGTTCTGCTCGTAGCATGGGCCTTAACGTGGAGGGTGTGTAATGGCTAAGCTGACCAAGCGTCAAAAGGCTATCGCCGGCAAAATCGAAGCAGGCAAGGCCTACAACATTGTAGACGCCGCTGCTCTGCTGGCCGAGCTGTCGACTGTCAAGTTCAGCGAGTCGTTCGACGTTGCTGTAAACCTGGGTGTAGACCCGCGTAAATCTGACCAGGTTGTTCGTAGCGCTACTGTGCTGCCGCACGGCACTGGCAAGACCGTTCGCGTTGCTGTGTTCACCCAGGGTCCAGCTGCTGAGGCCGCTCTGGCTGCCGGCGCTGACCGTGTAGGTATGGACGACCTGGCTGCCGAAATGAAAGGCGGCGACCTGAACTATGACGTAGTGATCGCATCCCCGGATGCCATGCGCGTTGTAGGTCAGTTGGGTCAGATCCTCGGTCCACGTGGCCTGATGCCTAACCCTAAAGTCGGCACCGTAACTCCAGACGTAGCCAACGCGGTCAAGAACGCCAAGGCTGGTCAGGTTCGTTATCGCACCGACAAAAACGGCATCATCCACACTTCCGTTGGCAAGATGGGCTTCGACGCCGTCAAGCTGAAGGAAAACGTTGAAGCCCTGATCGCTGATCTGAAGCGTATCAAGCCAGCTTCCTCGAAAGGCATTTACGTCAAGCGCGTTACCCTGAGCACCACCATGGGCCCAGGTCTGGTTATCGACCAGAGCTCGCTCGACGCGTAAGACAAAGGTTGGCGCGGTTTGCCGCGCCAATTGAAAGATTGGGGTCCCTGCCTGGCGGGGGCTATCCAAGACCGTAGGCGGCGCAAGCCTTAAACCTCAAGCCTACGCAGATGGTGCTCCCGGTTCCTTACCGAATCAGACACCAAAACGACATTCGGTTCCGATCGAATGAAACGGTAACAAGCAGGAGTTAAACCCGTGGCAATTAATCTCGAAGACAAGAAGGCCATCGTCGCTGAAGTCAACGAGGCTGCCAAAGTCGCTCTGTCCGCTGTCGTGGTTGATGCACGTGGCGTAACAGTAGGCGCAATGACCGGACTCCGTAAAGAGGCTCGTGAAGCTGGCGTTTACGTACGTGTTGTACGTAACACCCTGCTCAAGCGCGCTGTTGCTGACACTCAATACAGTGTCCTCAACGACGTGTTCACCGGCCCGACCCTGATTGCATTCTCGAACGAACATCCGGGCGCTGCTGCCCGTATCTTCAAAGAGTTTGCCAAGGGTCAGGACAAGTTCGAGATCAAGGCAGCTGCGTTCGAGGGCAAGTTCCTCGCAGCTAATCAGATCGACGTACTGGCAACTCTGCCGACCCGTGACGAAGCAATTTCTCAGCTGATGAGCGTGATTCAAGGCGCAACCAGCAAATTGGCTCGTACTCTGGCGGCAATTCGCGACCAGAAAGAAGCTGCCGCAGCCTAAGGCTCGTCACTTCTCGCGTTTTTTGTTTATTTCGATGGTCGCGTAGGCCGTCCCCCAATTCAGGAATTGAGTCATGTCTCTGACTAACGAACAAATCATCGAAGCAATCGGCCAGAAATCCGTAGTGGAAATCGTTGAGCTGATCAAAGCGATGGAAGAAACCTTCGGTGTTACCGCTGCTGCCGCTTCGGCTGGCCCAGCTGTAGCTGCTGCTGCTGTTGAAGAGCAAACCGAGTTCAACGTTGTTCTGCTGGAAGCTGGCGAGAAGAAGGTTAACGTGATCAAGGCAGTTCGTGAACTGACCGGTCTGGGCCTGAAAGAAGCCAAAGAGAAAGTAGACGGCGCTCCTCAGGTTGTAGCTGAAGGCGTTTCGAAAGAAGCGGCTGAAGACGCCAAGAAGAAGCTGGAAGAAGCAGGCGCTAAAGTCGAGCTGAAGTAAGCATCGACTTTGCTCCTCCAGCCCGAGCGTCAAGCGACAGGCTGATGGCTGGTGGCTCTTGCCACCGGCCTTTTTCCGTTATTGGCAGCCGACTGGGTCGGTGCTGATAAAGGCGCTGTAACCACCCGATGCGGTGGCGCAAACCATGGGGTTTGCACGATTTTCTGGCTGCTCCCGTCGGGAGGGGCCAAACAAGCAGGTGACCAAGCTGGGGAACGCTGATGGCTTACTCATATACTGAGAAAAAACGTATCCGCAAGGACTTTAGCAAGTTGCCGGACGTCATGGATGTGCCTTACCTCCTGGCCATCCAGCTGGATTCGTATCGTGAATTCTTGCAAGCGGGAGCGACTAAAGATCAGTTCCGCGACGTGGGCCTGCATGCGGCCTTCAAATCCGTTTTCCCGATCATCAGCTACTCCGGCAATGCTGCGCTGGAGTACGTCGGTTATCGCCTGGGCGAACCGGCATTTGATGTCAAAGAATGCGTATTGCGCGGTGTAACTTTCGCCGTACCTTTGCGGGTAAAAGTGCGCCTGATCATTTTCGACAAAGAATCGTCGAACAAAGCGATCAAGGACATCAAAGAGCAAGAAGTCTACATGGGTGAAATCCCCCTGATGACTGAGAACGGTACCTTCGTAATCAACGGTACCGAGCGTGTTATCGTTTCCCAGCTGCACCGTTCCCCGGGCGTGTTCTTCGACCACGACCGCGGCAAGACGCACAGCTCCGGCAAACTGCTGTACTCGGCTCGCATCATTCCTTACCGCGGTTCGTGGCTGGACTTCGAATTCGACCCGAAAGACTGCGTCTTCGTGCGTATCGACCGTCGTCGCAAACTGCCGGCTTCGGTACTGCTGCGCGCACTCGGTTACACCACCGAAGAAGTGCTGGACGCGTTCTACACCACCAACGTATTCCACCTGAGCGGCGAAACCCTCAGCCTGGAACTGGTGCCGTCGCGCCTGCGTGGTGAAGTTGCGGTTCTGGACATCCAGGACGAGAAGGGCAAGGTCATCGTTGAGCAAGGCCGCCGTATTACCGCGCGCCACATCAACCAGATCGAAAAAGCCGGTATCAAGACGCTGGACGTGCCACTGGACTACGTCCTTGGTCGCACCACCGCCAAGGCTATCGTGCACCCGGCTACCGGAGAAATCCTGGCCGAATGCAACACCGAGCTGAACACTGAAGTCCTGGCAAAAATCGCCAAGGCTCAGGTCGTTCGCATCGAGACCCTGTACACCAACGACATCGACTGCGGTCCGTTCGTCTCCGACACGCTGAAGATCGACTCCACCAGCAACCAATTGGAAGCGCTGGTCGAGATCTATCGCATGATGCGTCCAGGCGAGCCGCCAACCAAAGACGCTGCCGAAACCCTGTTCAACAACCTGTTCTTCAGCCCTGAGCGCTATGACCTGTCTGCGGTCGGCCGGATGAAGTTCAACCGTCGTATCGGTCGTACCGAGATCGAAGGTTCGGGCGTGCTGTGCAAGGAAGACATCGTCGCGGTCCTGAAGACTCTGGTCGACATCCGCAACGGTAAAGGCATCGTCGATGACATCGACCACCTGGGTAACCGTCGTGTTCGCTGCGTAGGCGAAATGGCCGAGAACCAGTTCCGCGTTGGCCTGGTACGTGTTGAGCGTGCGGTCAAAGAGCGTCTGTCGATGGCAGAAAGCGAAGGCCTGATGCCGCAAGACCTGATCAACGCCAAGCCAGTGGCTGCGGCGGTGAAAGAGTTCTTCGGTTCCAGCCAGCTGTCGCAGTTCATGGACCAGAACAACCCGCTGTCCGAGATCACCCACAAGCGTCGTGTCTCTGCACTCGGCCCTGGCGGTCTGACTCGTGAGCGCGCAGGCTTCGAAGTCCGTGACGTACACCCGACTCACTACGGTCGTGTCTGCCCGATTGAAACGCCGGAAGGTCCGAACATCGGCCTGATCAACTCCCTGGCTGCGTACGCTCGCACCAACCAGTACGGCTTCCTGGAAAGCCCGTACCGCGTGGTGAAAGAGGGTGTGGTCACCGACGAGATCGTGTTCCTGTCCGCTATTGAAGAAGCCGATCACGTGATCGCGCAGGCTTCGGCGACCATGAACGAGCAGAAAGTCCTGATCGACGAACTGGTTGCCGTACGTCACCTGAACGAATTCACCGTCAAGGCGCCGGAAGACGTCACCCTGATGGACGTTTCGCCGAAGCAGGTTGTATCGGTTGCAGCGTCGCTGATTCCGTTCCTCGAGCACGACGACGCCAACCGTGCGTTGATGGGTTCGAACATGCAGCGTCAGGCTGTACCGACTCTGCGCGCTGACAAGCCGCTGGTAGGTACCGGCATGGAGCGTAACGTAGCCCGTGACTCCGGCGTTTGCGTCGTGGCTCGTCGTGGTGGCGTGATCGACTCCGTCGACGCCAGCCGTATCGTGGTTCGTGTTGCCGATGACGAAGTTGAAACCGGTGAAGCCGGTGTCGACATCTACAACCTGACCAAATACACCCGCTCGAACCAGAACACCTGCATCAACCAGCGTCCGCTGGTGCGTAAAGGTGATCGCGTTCAGCGTAGCGACATCATGGCCGACGGCCCGTCCACCGACATGGGTGAACTGGCGCTGGGTCAGAACATGCGCATCGCGTTCATGGCATGGAACGGCTTCAACTTCGAAGACTCCATCTGCCTGTCCGAGCGTGTGGTTCAGGAAGACCGTTTCACCACGATCCACATTCAGGAACTGACCTGTGTGGCCCGTGACACCAAGCTTGGCCCAGAGGAAATCACTGCGGACATCCCGAACGTGGGTGAAGCTGCACTGAACAAGCTGGACGAAGCCGGTATCGTTTACGTAGGTGCTGAAGTAGGCGCAGGCGACATCCTGGTGGGTAAGGTCACTCCGAAAGGCGAGACCCAACTGACTCCGGAAGAAAAACTGCTGCGTGCAATCTTCGGTGAAAAAGCCAGCGACGTTAAAGACACCTCCCTGCGCGTGCCGACCGGCACCAAAGGTACTGTCATCGACGTACAGGTCTTCACCCGCGACGGCGTTGAGCGTGATGCTCGTGCACTGTCGATCGAGAAGTCCCAGCTGGACGAGATTCGCAAGGATCTGAACGAAGAGTTCCGCATCGTTGAAGGCGCGACTTTCGAACGTCTGCGTTCCGCACTGGTAGGCCACAAGGCCGAAGGCGGCGCCGGCCTGAAGAAAGGTCAGGACATCACCGACGAAGTACTCGACGGTCTTGAGCACGGCCAGTGGTTCAAACTGCGCATGGCTGAAGATGCGCTGAACGAGCAGCTCGAGAAGGCTCAGGCTTACATCGTAGATCGTCGCCGTCTGCTGGACGACAAGTTCGAAGACAAGAAGCGCAAACTGCAGCAGGGCGATGACCTGGCTCCAGGCGTGCTGAAAATCGTCAAGGTTTACCTGGCAATCCGTCGCCGCATCCAGCCGGGCGACAAGATGGCCGGTCGTCACGGTAACAAGGGTGTGGTCTCCGTGATCATGCCGGTTGAAGACATGCCGCACGATGCCAATGGCACCCCGGTCGACGTGGTCCTCAACCCGCTGGGCGTACCTTCGCGTATGAACGTTGGTCAGATCCTCGAAACCCACCTGGGCCTCGCGGCCAAAGGTCTGGGCGAGAAGATCAACCGGATGGTCGAAGAGCAGCGTAAAGTCGCTGAACTGCGCACCTTCCTGGACGAGATCTACAACCAGATCGGCGGTCGTAACGAAGATCTGGACAGCTTCTCCGATCAGGAAATCCTCGATCTGGCGAACAACCTGCGTGGCGGCGTTCCAATGGCCACTCCAGTGTTCGACGGCGCCAAGGAAAGCGAAATCAAGGCCATGCTGAAACTGGCAGACCTGCCGGAAAGCGGCCAGATGCAACTGACCGACGGCCGCACCGGCAACAAGTTCGAGCGTCCAGTTACCGTTGGCTACATGTACATGCTGAAGCTGAACCACTTGGTAGACGACAAGATGCACGCGCGTTCTACCGGTTCTTACAGCCTGGTTACCCAGCAGCCGCTGGGTGGTAAGGCGCAGTTCGGTGGTCAGCGTTTCGGGGAGATGGAGGTCTGGGCACTGGAAGCATACGGTGCTGCTTACACTCTGCAAGAAATGCTCACAGTGAAGTCGGACGATGTGAACGGCCGTACCAAGATGTACAAGAACATCGTGGATGGCGATCACCGTATGGAGCCGGGCATGCCCGAGTCCTTCAACGTGTTGATCAAGGAAATTCGTTCCCTCGGCATCGATATCGATCTGGAAACCGAATAACACGTGACGCGAATCGAGAGCGGGGCAGGAATGCCCGCTCTCTGCTCCGCCAGGAGGAAAGGCCTTGAAAGACCTACTGAATTTGCTGAAAAACCAGGGTCAAGTCGAAGAGTTCGACGCCATCCGCATCGGATTGGCCTCGCCGGAGATGATCCGTTCGTGGTCGTTCGGTGAAGTTAAAAAGCCGGAAACCATCAACTACCGTACGTTCAAACCCGAGCGTGACGGCCTGTTCTGCGCCAAGATCTTTGGTCCGGTAAAGGATTACGAGTGCCTGTGCGGTAAGTACAAGCGCTTGAAGCACCGTGGTGTGATCTGCGAGAAGTGCGGCGTTGAAGTTGCACTGGCCAAGGTTCGTCGTGAGCGCATGGCGCACATCGAACTGGCTTCGCCGGTTGCCCACATCTGGTTCCTGAAATCGCTGCCGTCGCGTATCGGCCTGCTGATGGACATGACCCTGCGTGATATCGAACGCGTTCTCTACTTCGAGAGCTATGTCGTTATCGATCCAGGCATGACCACCCTTGAAAAAGGTCAGCTGCTGAACGACGAGCAGTATTTCGAAGCGCTGGAAGAGTTCGGTGACGATTTCGACGCCCGCATGGGTGCCGAAGCTGTCCGTGAACTGCTGCACGCTATCGACCTGGAGCACGAGATTGGCCGTCTGCGCGAAGAGATTCCGCAAACCAACTCGGAAACCAAGATCAAGAAGCTGTCCAAGCGTCTGAAGTTGATGGAAGCCTTCCAGGGTTCCGGCAACCTGCCAGAGTGGATGGTGCTGACCGTTTTGCCGGTTCTGCCGCCAGATCTGCGTCCACTGGTCCCGCTGGATGGCGGTCGTTTCGCGACCTCCGACCTCAACGATCTGTATCGTCGAGTGATCAACCGTAACAACCGTTTGAAGCGCCTGCTGGATCTGTCCGCGCCGGACATCATCGTGCGCAACGAAAAGCGTATGTTGCAGGAAGCGGTCGATGCACTGCTCGACAACGGTCGTCGTGGCCGCGCTATCACTGGTTCCAACAAGCGTCCTCTGAAATCCCTGGCTGACATGATCAAGGGTAAGCAAGGTCGTTTCCGTCAGAACTTGCTCGGTAAGCGTGTTGACTACTCCGGTCGTTCGGTAATTACCGTAGGCCCGACCCTGCGTCTGCACCAGTGCGGTCTGCCGAAGAAGATGGCTCTCGAGCTGTTCAAGCCGTTCATTTTCGGCAAGCTGGAAATGCGTGGTCTGGCGACCACCATCAAAGCGGCCAAGAAAATGGTCGAGCGCGAGTTGCCAGAGGTTTGGGACGTTCTCGCTGAAGTGATTCGCGAACACCCGGTTCTGCTCAACCGTGCGCCGACCCTTCACCGTCTGGGTATCCAGGCGTTTGAACCGGTACTGATCGAAGGTAAGGCTATCCAGCTGCACCCTCTGGTCTGCGCCGCGTACAACGCCGACTTCGACGGCGACCAGATGGCCGTGCACGTACCGCTGACGCTGGAAGCCCAGCTCGAAGCGCGTGCGTTGATGATGTCGACCAACAACATTCTGTCGCCAGCCAACGGTGAGCCAATCATCGTTCCGTCGCAGGACGTTGTATTGGGTCTGTACTACATGACTCGTGAAGCGATCAACGCCAAGGGCGAAGGTCGTGTGTTCGCGGATCTGCAGGAAGTCGACCGTGTGTTCCGTGCCGGCGAAGCCGCACTGCACGCCAAGGTCAAGGTTCGTATCAACGAAACCGTCAACGACCGTGACGGCAACAGCGTGAGCGGTACCCGTATCGTCGACACCACTGTCGGCCGTGCGCTGCTGTTCCAGGTTGTGCCAAAAGGTCTGTCGTTCGACGTCGTCAACCTGCCGATGAAGAAAAAGGCGATCTCCAAGCTGATCAACCAGTGCTACCGCGTGGTTGGTCTGAAAGAGACCGTGATCTTCGCTGACCAGTTGATGTACACCGGTTTCGCTTACTCGACCATCTCCGGCGTTTCCATCGGTGTTAACGACTTCGTTATCCCGGATGAAAAAGCCCGCATCATCGGTGCGGCCACCGACGAAGTGAAAGAGATCGAGAGCCAGTACGCCTCCGGCCTGGTAACCCAGGGCGAGAAGTACAACAAAGTGATCGACCTCTGGTCGAAAGCGAACGACGAAGTTTCCAAGGCGATGATGGCCAACCTCTCGAAAGAGAAAGTCATCGACCGTCACGGCGACGAAGTCGACCAAGAGTCTTTCAACTCGATGTACATGATGGCCGACTCGGGTGCGCGGGGTTCCGCAGCACAGATTCGTCAGCTGGCCGGTATGCGTGGTCTGATGGCCAAGCCGGACGGTTCCATCATTGAAACGCCGATTACTGCGAACTTCCGTGAAGGTCTGAGCGTACTTCAGTACTTCATCTCGACGCACGGTGCTCGTAAAGGTCTGGCGGATACCGCGTTGAAAACCGCTAACTCCGGTTACCTGACTCGTCGTCTGGTAGACGTGGCGCAGGATCTGGTAGTAACCGAGATCGATTGCGGCACCGAACACGGTCTGCTGATGACTCCGCACATTGAAGGCGGTGACGTTGTAGAACCGTTGGGTGAGCGCGTACTGGGTCGTGTCATTGCCCGTGACGTATTCAAGCCGGGTACCGAGGACGTTATCGTTCCTGCCGGCACTCTGGTTGACGAGAAGTGGGTCGAGTTCATCGAGCTGAACAGCATCGACGAAGTGATCGTGCGTTCGCCGATCAGCTGCGAAACCCGCTACGGCATCTGCGCCAAGTGCTACGGCCGTGATCTGGCTCGTGGTCACCAGGTGAACATCGGTGAAGCGGTCGGCGTTATCGCTGCCCAGTCTATCGGTGAGCCGGGTACCCAGCTGACCATGCGTACGTTCCACATCGGTGGTGCGGCAAGCCGTACTTCCGCAGCCGACAGCGTTCAGGTGAAGAATGGCGGTACCGTCCGTCTGCACAACCTGAAGCACGTTGAGCGAGTGGATGGCCATCTGGTTGCTGTGTCCCGTTCCGGTGAGCTGGCAATCGCGGATGACTTCGGTCGTGAGCGCGAGCGTTACAAGCTGCCGTACGGTGCTGTGATTTCGGTTAAAGAAGGTGACAAGGTTGACGCTGGCGCAATCGTGGCCAAGTGGGATCCGCACACTCACCCGATCGTTACCGAAATGAAAGGTACCGTGACCTACGTGGGCATGGAAGAAGGCATCACGATCAAGCGTCAGACTGACGAATTGACCGGTATGACCAATATTGAAGTACTTGACGCGAAAGATCGTCCAGCTGCCGGTAAGGAAATCCGTCCAGCAGTGAAGATGGTCGACGACAACGGCAAGGATCTGTTGCTGCCAGGCACTGACGTTATCGCTCAGTACTTCCTGCCAGCCAACGCCCTGGTCGGTGTGGCTGACGGTGCGAAGATTGCGATCGGTGACGTTATCGCTCGTATCCCGCAGGAAACTTCGAAGACCCGTGACATCACCGGTGGTCTGCCGCGTGTTGCCGACCTGTTCGAAGCCCGTCGTCCGAAAGAAGCGTCGATTCTGGCTGAAGTCAGCGGCACCATCGCGTTCGGTAAAGAGACCAAAGGCAAGCGCCGTCTGGTCATTACCCCGAACGACGGTAGCGATCCGTACGAAGAGCTGATTCCGAAGTGGCGTCACCTGAACGTCTTCGAAGGCGAACAGGTAAACCGCGGCGAAGTTATCTCCGACGGTCCAAGCGATCCGCACGACATCCTGCGTCTGCTGGGTGTAAGCGCGCTGGCCAAGTACATCGTCAACGAGATCCAGGACGTTTATCGTCTGCAAGGCGTGAAGATCAACGACAAGCACATCGAGACCATCCTGCGTCAGATGCTGCGTAAAGTTGAGATCTCCGAGTCCGGCGATTCCAGCTTCATCAAGGGCGACCAGATGGAACTGACTCACGTTCTGGTAGAGAACGAGCGTCTGAGCGCGGAAGACAAGTTTGTCTCCAAGTTCACTCGCGTTCTGCTGGGTATCACCAAGGCGTCGTTGTCCACCGAATCGTTCATCTCGGCGGCTTCCTTCCAGGAAACCACCCGCGTACTGACCGAAGCGGCAGTCACCGGCAAGCGCGATTACCTGCGCGGCCTGAAAGAAAACGTAGTCGTGGGTCGTCTGATCCCGGCCGGTACCGGTCTTGCCTATCACAGCGAGCGCAAGCGTCGCCGTGATGCCGACAAGCCGTTGCGCGTAAGCGCCAGTGAAGTGGAAGCTGCACTGACCGAAGCGCTGAACTCGAGCGGTAACTGAGTTCTGCGATAAACGAGCGTGAGGCCCTGATCGCTCCGTTCGTCGAATCGAGACATCAAGTCAAGGTTCGATGGGCGGGGAGGTCGGGGCCTTGCCTTGACTGGAATCAAGATCCTCTTTAGACTCTTGATCCCCTAAATTTGGCGGGAATTCGTTCCTGCCATTTTGCTTTTCTTGCAAGACAATAGCGTCGCAAGACAACAGTGGAGCTAGTAGATGGCAACTATCAACCAGCTGGTACGTCAGCCGCGTAAGCGTATCGTCGAGAAATCCGACGTACCTGCGCTGCAGAACTGCCCGCAACGTCGTGGCGTGTGCACCCGTGTGTACACCACCACGCCGAAAAAACCTAACTCGGCACTGCGTAAAGTATGCCGTGTGCGTCTGACCAACGGTTTCGAGGTTTCCTCGTACATCGGTGGTGAAGGCCACAACCTGCAAGAGCACAGCGTGGTACTGATCCGCGGCGGTCGTGTAAAAGACTTGCCAGGTGTTCGTTACCACACCGTTCGCGGCTCCTTGGATACTTCCGGCGTTAAAGGCCGTAACCAGGGTCGTTCGAAGTACGGTACCAAGCGTCCGAAGTAATCGGCCGTTTTGCAGATTTTTATTTTATTGAGTCGATAAGAGTAAGGTCGGGCACGCATCCTCTGGATCTGTCCCGAGCTAACCTGAAGACCGCTTGAGGGCTTATCATGCCAAGACGTCGCGTAGCAGCAAAGCGTGAGATTCTGGACGATCCGAAATACGGAAGCCAGATCCTCGCCAAATTCATGAACCACGTTATGGAAAGCGGCAAGAAAGCCGTTGCCGAGCGTATCGTTTATGGTGCCCTGGAAACCGTTGCGGCCCGTAAGGCTGGCACCGATCCCCTGGAACTCTTCGAAAAAGCACTCGACGCCATCGCTCCGCTGGTCGAAGTGAAGTCGCGCCGCGTTGGTGGTGCTACTTACCAGGTTCCGGTCGAGGTTCGTCCTTCCCGTCGTAACGCTCTGGCAATGCGCTGGTTGGTAGACTTCGCCCGTAAGCGCGGCGAGAAGTCTATGGCTCTGCGTTTGGCTGGCGAACTGCTGGATGCTGCTGAAGGTAAAGGTGCTGCTGTTAAGAAGCGTGAAGACGTGCACCGTATGGCCGAAGCTAACAAAGCTTTCTCGCACTACCGCTTCTAATTTTAGCTTCACTAATTTTGCGAGGGCTTTATGGCTCGTACTACTCCGATTAGCCGCTACCGTAACATCGGTATCGTCGCTCACGTGGATGCTGGTAAAACCACAACCACCGAGCGCGTACTGTTTTACACCGGCAAAAGTCACAAAATGGGCGAGGTGCATGATGGCGCCGCGACCACAGACTGGATGGTTCAGGAGCAGGAGCGTGGTATTACCATTACTTCTGCTGCCATTACCGCCTTCTGGAAAGGTTCCGAGAAGCAGTACTCTCACGAGCACCGTTTCAACGTAATCGATACCCCGGGCCACGTTGACTTCACCATTGAAGTTGAGCGTTCCCTGCGCGTACTCGACGGCGCTGTCGTTGTGTTCTGCGGTACTTCGGGTGTTGAGCCGCAGTCGGAAACCGTATGGCGTCAAGCCAACAAATACGGCGTTCCACGTCTTGTTTACGTAAACAAGATGGACCGTGCCGGCGCCAACTTCCTGCGCGTGATCGGTCAGATCAAGCAGCGTCTGGGTCACACTCCGGTGCCGATCCAGTTGGCCATCGGCTCCGAAGACAACTTCCAGGGTCAGATCGATCTGATCAACATGCAAGCTGTCTACTGGAACGACTCCGATAAAGGTATGGTCCCTGTTCGCAAGGACATTCCTGCCGAGCTCCAAGAGCTGGCTGAAGAGTGGCGCAACAACATGGTTGAAGCTGCTGCCGAAGCCAACGAAGAGCTGATGAACAAGTACCTGGAAGGCGAAGAGCTGTCGATCGAAGAGATCAAGGCTGCTTTGCGTCAGCGTACTATCGCCGGCGAAATCGTTCTGGCCGTTTGCGGTTCTTCGTTCAAGAACAAGGGCGTTCCCCTGGTTCTCGACGCCGTTATCGACTACCTGCCTGCTCCGACCGACATTCCTGCTATCAAGGGTTCCAACCCTGATAACGAGGAAGAAGAGATGGAGCGTCATGCAGACGACAACGAGCCTTTCGCGGCTCTGGCGTTCAAGATCGCTACCGACCCATTCGTGGGTACCCTGACCTTCGTCCGCGTTTACTCGGGCGTGTTGAACTCCGGCGACGGCGTGATCAACTCGGTCAAAGGCAAGAAAGAGCGCGTGGGTCGTATGGTGCAAATGCACGCAAACGCCCGTGAAGAGATCAAGGAAGTACGCGCTGGTGACATCGCGGCCCTGATCGGCATGAAGGACGTCACCACTGGTGAAACCCTCTGCAACGCTGACAAGCCAATCATCCTGGTTCGCATGGACTTCCCGGAGCCGGTTATTTCGGTTGCCGTAGAGCCTAAGACCAAGGATGACCAGGAAAAAATGGGTATCGCTCTGGGCAAGCTTGCTCAGGAAGACCCGTCTTTCCGCGTTAAAACTGATGAAGAGACTGGTCAGACGATCATCTCCGGCATGGGCGAGCTGCACCTGGACATCCTGGTTGACCGGATGCGCCGTGAGTTCAACGTCGAAGCCAACATCGGCAAGCCTCAGGTTTCGTATCGTGAGCGCATCACGAAGAACTGTGAAATCGAAGGCAAGTTCGTTCGTCAGTCCGGTGGTCGCGGCCAGTTCGGTCACTGCTGGATCCGTTTTGCTCCTGCTGACGAAGGTCAGGAAGGTCTGCAATTCGTGAACGAAGTTGTAGGTGGTGTGGTTCCTAAGGAATACATCCCGGCTATCCAGAAGGGTATCGAAGAGCAGATGAAGAACGGCGTTGTTGCCGGCTATCCGCTGATCGGCCTGAAGGCTACCGTGTTCGATGGTTCTTACCACGACGTCGACTCCAACGAGATGGCGTTCAAGGTGGCTGCTTCCATGGCGACCAAGCAACTGGCCCAGAAGGGTGGTGGTGAGTTGCTCGAGCCGATCATGGCGGTAGAGGTTGTTACGCCTGAAGACTATATGGGTGATGTGATGGGCGACCTTAACCGTCGTCGCGGCATGATCCAGGGTATGGAAGACACAGTGTCCGGCAAGGTTATCCGTGCCGAGGTTCCACTGGGTGAGATGTTCGGTTATGCGACCGACGTTCGTTCCATGTCCCAGGGTCGCGCAAGCTACTCTATGGAATTCAAAAAATACGATACGGCTCCGTCGCACATCGTCGAATCCGTAACCAAAAAACAAGGCTGATTCAGCCCCTTTAGGCTAGGAGTTAATTGTCGTGGCTAAAGAAAAATTTGATCGTTCCCTACCGCACGTCAACGTTGGCACCATTGGTCACGTTGACCACGGTAAAACCACTCTGACTGCTGCTCTGACTCGCGTTTGCTCCGAAGTTTTCGGTTCTGCAATCGTTGACTTCGACAAGATCGACAGCGCACCAGAAGAAAAAGCTCGCGGTATCACCATCAACACCGCGCACGTTGAGTACAACTCGAAGATCCGTCACTACGCTCACGTTGACTGCCCAGGTCACGCTGACTACGTGAAGAACATGATCACCGGTGCTGCTCAGATGGACGGCGCTATCCTGGTTTGCTCGGCCGCTGATGGTCCGATGCCGCAAACCCGTGAGCACATCCTGCTGTCCCGTCAGGTTGGCGTTCCGTACATCGTGGTCTTCCTGAACAAGGCTGACCTGGTAGACGACGCTGAGCTGCTGGAACTGGTTGAGATGGAAGTTCGTGACCTGCTGTCGACTTACGACTTCCCGGGCGACGACACTCCGATCATCATCGGTTCGGCTCGTATGGCGCTGGAAGGCAAAGACGACAACGAGATGGGCACCACTGCCGTCAAGAAACTGGTTGAAACTCTGGATGCCTACATCCCAGAACCAGTTCGTATGATCGACAAGCCATTCCTGATGCCAATCGAAGACGTATTCTCGATCTCGGGTCGCGGTACTGTTGTGACTGGTCGTATCGAGCGCGGTATCGTTCGCGTTCAGGATCCGCTGGAAATCGTTGGTCTGCGTGACACCACCGTTACTACTTGCACTGGTGTTGAAATGTTCCGCAAGCTGCTCGACGAAGGTCGTGCTGGCGAGAACTGCGGCGTTCTGCTGCGTGGTACCAAGCGTGACGACGTTGAGCGTGGCCAGGTTCTGGTCAAGCCAGGTTCGGTCAAGCCGCACACCAAGTTCACCGCAGAAGTTTACGTTCTGAGCAAGGAAGAAGGCGGTCGTCACACTCCGTTCTTCAAAGGCTACCGTCCACAGTTCTACTTCCGTACTACTGACGTGACTGGTAACTGCGAGCTGCCAGAAGGCGTTGAAATGGTAATGCCAGGTGACAACATTCAGATGACTGTTACCCTGATCAAAACCATCGCGATGGAAGACGGTCTGCGTTTCGCTATCCGTGAAGGCGGTCGTACCGTCGGCGCTGGCGTCGTAGCCAAAATCATCGAGTAAGACTTTTAAAGTCAGCTTGATGGATTGAAAAAGCCCCCGCTCAGCGGGGGCTTTTTTATTGGGTTGACACCTATCAGGGGCGTCTATAGAATTGCGCCTCCTTTTAACGGGCGTATTGCGCCCGGTGGGAATAGCAGCCGGAGTCTGAAATCCAATGCAAAATCAGCAAATCCGTATCAGGTTGAAGGCTTTTGACCATCGCCTGATCGACCAATCAACCCAGGAAATCGTGGAAACCGCGAAACGTACTGGTGCTCAAGTGCGTGGTCCAATTCCACTGCCTACCCGTAAAGAGCGGTTCACCGTTCTGGTTTCCCCGCACGTCAACAAAGACGCGCGTGACCAGTACGAGATCCGCACTCATAAGCGTGTTCTGGACATCGTCCAGCCAACGGATAAAACCGTTGATGCGCTGATGAAGCTTGATCTTGCGGCCGGTGTGGAAGTGCAGATCAGCCTCGGCTAAGACTCGGTCTTGGTCGTGTAACGCTCTGAAATGGGCGGCCATAGCGGGTGAAAGCCCCGTACACTCATGAGGTTTACAACATGACTATTGGTGTAGTCGGTCGTAAATGCGGTATGACCCGTATTTTCACCGAAGAAGGTGTCTCCATTCCGGTCACGGTCATTGAGATCGAGCCGAATCGCGTCACCCAGTTCAAAACTGAAGAGACCGATGGCTATCGTGCAGTGCAAGTCACTGTCGGCGAGCGTCGCGCTTCGCGTGTAACAGCAGCTCAGGCTGGCCACTTCGCTAAAGCGAACGTTGCCGCTGGTCGCACCACCATGGAATTCCGCCTTGAAGAAGGCGAGTACCAGGCTGGCGATCTGATCAACGCTGAAATCTTCGCCGCTGGTCAACTGGTTGATGTAACCGGTCAGTCCAAGGGTAAAGGCTTCCAGGGTACGATCAAGCGTTGGAATTTCCGCGGGCAAGATAACACCCACGGTAACTCCGTATCCCACCGCGTCCCAGGCTCTATCGGCCAGTGCCAGACTCCTGGTCGTGTATTCAAGGGCAAAAAAATGTCCGGTCATATGGGCGCTGAGCGCGTGACCGTGCAGTCCCTGGAAGTAGTGCGCGTGGACGCTGAACGCAATCTGTTGTTGGTCAAGGGTGCTGTTCCTGGCGCTACTGGCGGCAACCTGGTTGTACGTCCAGCAGCCAAGGCTCGCGGTTAAGGGGAAGCTGACATGCAATTAAATGTAAATGACGCTCAAGCGATCGAAGTTTCCGAACTGACATTTGGCGGCGAATTCAACGAGACGCTGGTTCACCAAGCAGTCGTGGCCTACATGGCCGGCGGCCGTCAAGGTAGCAAGCAGCAGAAGACCCGTTCCGACGTTCGTGGTGGCGGCAAGCGCCCATGGCGTCAGAAAGGTACTGGCCGTGCTCGTGCTGGTACTATCCGTAGCCCAATCTGGCGTGGCGGCGGTACCACTTTCGCAGCTCGTCCACAGGATCACTCCCAGAAGCTGAACAAGAAGATGTATCGCGCAGCAATGCGTTCCATTCTTGCTGAGCTGGTGCGTACTGATCGTCTGGTCGTGGTTCAGGATTTCGCTGTTGAAACTCCGAAAACCAAAGATCTGCTGGGCAAACTGAACAACATGAGCCTGACCGACGTTCTGATCGTGTCGGACGCTGTTGATCAGAACCTGTACCTGGCTGCTCGCAACCTGCCGCACGTAGATGTACGTGATGTGCAAGGTTCCGATCCAGTTAGTCTGATCGCATACGACAAGGTGTTGATCACCGTGTCGGCCGTGAAGAAATTCGAGGAGCTGCTGGGATGAACCAGGAACGCGTATTTAAAGTTCTGCTTGGCCCGCACGTTTCCGAGAAGGCTACGGTTCTGGCAGACAAGAAAGGCCAGTTCGTTTTCAAGGTTGCTACTGATGCAACCAAGCTGGAAATCAAGAAGGCCGTCGAAAGCCTGTTCAGCGTGAAAGTAGAGCGCGTCACTACCCTGAACGTTCTGGGTAAGAGCAAGCGCACTGCTCGCGGTCTGGGCAAGCGTAATGACTGGAAGAAGGCAGTTATCTCCCTTCAGCCAGGCCAAGATCTCGATTTCAGCAGCAGTGCTGAGTAAGGAAGGGGTGCATCATGGCAATCGTTAAATGCAAACCGACTTCCCCTGGCCGCCGTTTTGTGGTCAAGGTGGTCAACCAGGAGCTGCATAAAGGCGCTCCTCACGCACCGCTGCTCGAGAAAAAATCGAAGTCTGGTGGTCGTAACAACAATGGCCGTATTACCACTCGTCACATCGGTGGTGGTCATAAGCAGCATTACCGTATGGTCGATTTCCGTCGCAACGACAAAGATGGCATCGTCGCCACTGTCGAGCGTATCGAATACGATCCAAACCGTACTGCTCACATCGCACTGCTCTGCTACGCAGACGGCGAGCGCCGCTACATCATCGCCCCTAAAGGCGTGAGTGCTGGCGACCAGCTGATCGCAGGCGCTCTGGCTCCAATCAAGCCAGGCAACGCTCTGCAACTGCGCAACATTCCAGTCGGTTCTACCGTACACGGCATCGAATTGAAGCCAGGTAAAGGTGCACAGATCGCTCGTTCCGCTGGTGCTTCGGCTCAGCTGATCGCTCGTGAAGGTGTCTACGTGACCCTGCGTCTGCGTTCCGGTGAAATGCGTAAAGTCCTGGCTGAATGCCGTGCGACCCTGGGTGAAGTCTCGAACTCCGAGCACAGCCTGCGTTCGCTGGGTAAAGCTGGTGCCAAACGCTGGCGTGGCGTTCGCCCAACCGTTCGTGGTGTTGCCATGAACCCGGTTGACCACCCACATGGTGGTGGTGAAGGTCGTACCTCTGGTGGTCGTCATCCGGTATCGCCATGGGGCTTCCCGACTAAGGGCGCGAAGACTCGTGGTAATAAGCGTACCGACAAAATGATCGTCCGTCGTCGCAAGTAAATAGAGGGATACGACAGTGCCACGTTCTCTGAAAAAAGGTCCTTTTATTGATCTTCACCTACTGAAGAAGATCGAAGTGGCGGCGGAAAAGAACGATCGCAAACCAATTAAAACCTGGTCGCGTCGTTCGATGATCCTGCCACAAATGGTCGGTCTGACCATCGCAGTACACAACGGTCGTCAGCACGTCCCAGTTCTCGTTAACGAAGACATGGTCGGCCACAAACTGGGCGAGTTCGCCGGTACCCGCAACTATCGCGGGCACGTGGCTGACAAGAAAGCCAAGCGTTAAGGGGTAAGGAAATGGAAGTAGCCGCTAAGTTGTCGGGCGCTCGAATCTCCGCCCAGAAAGCCCGCTTGGTCGCCGACCAGATCCGCGGGAAGAAGGTGGGCGAAGCGCTCAACCTGTTGGCTTTCAGCAGTAAGAAAGCCGCCGAGATCATGAAGAAAGTGCTGGAGTCGGCCGTAGCCAACGCCGAGCATAACGAAGGCGCAGACGTTGATGACCTGAAGGTCAGCACCGTTTTCGTCAACGAAGGGCGTTCGCTGAAGCGCATCATGCCACGTGCCAAAGGCCGTGCTGATCGCATCGTCAAGCGGTCTTGCCATATCACTGTCAAGGTTGCTGACAAGTAACGGAGTCGAAGAGATGGGTCAGAAAGTACATCCCATTGGCATTCGCCTGGGAATCGTCAAGGAGCACACCTCCGTCTGGTACGCAGACGGTCGGACTTATGCGGACTACTTGTTCGCAGATCTGAAAGTGCGTGAGTATCTCCAAGACAAACTAAAAAGCGCGTCCGTAAGCCGTATCGATATCCATCGTCCGGCCCAAACTGCACGCATCACCATCCACACCGCTCGTCCAGGTATCGTTATCGGGAAGAAAGGTGAAGATGTTGAGAAACTGCGTCAGGACCTGACCAAGCAAATGGGTGTGCCTGTGCACATCAATATCGAAGAGATCCGCAAGCCGGAGCTCGACGGTATGCTGGTTGCGCAGAGCGTAGCTCAGCAGCTGGAGCGTCGTGTAATGTTCCGTCGCGCTATGAAGCGCGCTGTACAGAACGCCATGCGCATTGGTGCCAAAGGCATCAAAATCCAAGTGAGCGGTCGTCTCGGCGGTGCTGAAATCGCACGTACTGAATGGTATCGCGAAGGTCGTGTGCCACTGCACACCCTGCGTGCCGACATCGACTATGCCAACTACGAAGCTCACACCACTTACGGTGTGATCGGTGTAAAGGTTTGGATCTTCAAAGGCGAAGTTATTGGTGGTCGCCAAGAAGAACTGAAACCACAAGCACCAGCGCCTCGTAAAAAAGCTGCTAAGTAAGGGGTACGCCAAATGTTGCAACCAAAGCGTACGAAGTTCCGCAAGCAGATGACCGGCCACAACCGTGGTCTGGCACTGCGCGGTAGCAAAGTCAGCTTCGGCGAGTTCGCGCTGAAGTCTGTTGCTCGTGGTCGTCTCACCGCTCGTCAGATCGAGTCAGCGCGTCGTGCTCTGACCCGTCACGTAAAACGTGGCGGCAAGATCTGGATCCGTGTATTCCCGGACAAGCCGATCTCCAAGAAACCTCTCGAGGTTCGTATGGGTAAAGGTAAGGGTAACGTGGAGTACTGGGTTGCCCAGATTCAGCCAGGCAAAGTCCTGTATGAAATCGAGGGTGTTTCTGAAGAGCTGGCGCGTGAGGCTTTCGCCCTGGCTGCTGCAAAGCTGCCGCTCGCCACCTCCTTTGTTAAACGGACGGTGATGTGATGAAAGCGAATGAACTTCGTGAAAAATCCGCACAGCAGCTGAACGAGCAACTGCTCGGCTTGCTGCGCGACCAGTTCAATCTGCGCATGCAGAAAGCAACTGGCCAGTTGGGGCAGTCTCATCTGCTCTCGCAAGTTAAGCGTGACATCGCTCGCGTGAAGACTGTGCTCAACCAGCAGGCAGGTAAGTGATCATGGCTGAAGCCGAAAAAACTGTCCGTACGCTGACTGGCCGTGTTGTCAGCGACAAGATGGACAAAACCATCACCGTTCTGATCGAGCGTCGCGTAAAGCACCCGATCTACGGTAAATACGTTAAGCGTTCGACTAAGCTGCACGCGCACGACGAAACCAATCAGTGCCACATCGGCGACAAAGTCACTATTCGTGAAACTCGTCCGATGGCCAAGACCAAGTCTTGGGCGCTGGTTGATGTTCTCGAACGCGCTGTGGAAGTCTAAGGGCTAGGGGTCGGAGAAATTATATGATTCAGACTCAATCCATGCTCGATGTGGCCGATAACAGCGGCGCTCGCCGTGTTATGTGCATCAAGGTGCTGGGTGGCTCCCATCGTCGTTACGCTGGTATCGGTGACATCATCAAAGTTACCGTGAAGGAAGCAATTCCTCGCGGTAAGGTGAAAAAAGGCCAAGTGATGACTGCTGTTGTAGTCCGCACTCGTCACGGCGTACGTCGTGCTGATGGCTCCATTATCCGCTTTGATGGCAACGCTGCTGTTCTTCTGAACAACAAGCAAGAGCCGATCGGCACCCGTATCTTTGGGCCAGTGACCCGTGAACTTCGTACTGAGAAGTTCATGAAGATCGTCTCGCTCGCCCCAGAAGTGCTGTAAGGAGATCCGACATGCAAAAGATTCGTCGTGACGACGAGATCATCGTGATCGCCGGCAAAGACAAAGGTAAGCGCGGTAAGGTGCTGAAGGTTCTTGCTGACAACCGTCTGGTTGTTGGTGGTCTGAACCTGGTCAAGCGTCATACCAAGCCTAACCCGATGTCGGGCGTACAGGGCGGTATCGTCGAGAAAGAAGCGCCACTGCACGCTTCCAACGTCGCCATCTTCAACGGCGAAACCAACAAGGCTGACCGCGTTGGTTTCAAAGTAGAAGACGGTAAGAAAATTCGTGTCTTCAAGTCGACCCAAAAAGCGGTTGATGCTTGAACACTGCTAGGTAGAAGACCATGGCACGACTAAAAGAGATTTACCGGAAGGAAATCGCTCCGAAACTTAAGGAAGAACTTAAGCTTTCGAACGTGATGGAAGTTCCGCGCGTTACCAAAATCACCCTGAACATGGGTCTGGGCGAAGCGATCGGCGACAAAAAAGTCATCGAGCACGCTGTTGCTGACCTGGAAAAGATCACCGGCCAGAAAGTCGTTGTGACCTACGCTCGTAAATCCATCGCTGGCTTCAAAGTCCGCGAAGGATGGCCGATCGGCGTCAAAGTGACCCTGCGCCGTGAGCGTATGTACGAGTTCCTGGATCGTCTGCTGTCGATCTCCCTGCCTCGGGTTCGCGACTTCCGCGGCCTGAATGCCAAGTCCTTCGATGGTCGTGGCAACTACAGCATGGGCGTGAAAGAGCAGATCATCTTCCCGGAAATCGACTACGACAAGATCGATGCTCTCCGCGGTCTGGACATTACCCTGACCACCACTGCCAAGAACGATGATGAAGGCCGCGCTCTGCTGCGTGCTTTCAAATTCCCGTTCCGCAACTGATTGGAGTAGGAAAATGGCCAAGAAGAGCATGAAGAACCGTGAGCTGAAGCGTCAGCTCACCGTTGCCAAGTACGCCACCAAGCGTGCAGCGCTGAAAGCTATCATCGTTGATCTGAACGCAAGTCCAGAAGCGCGTTGGGAAGCTACCGTAGCTCTGCAGAAGCAACCACGTGACGCAAGCGCTTCGCGCATGCGTAACCGTTGCCGCCTGACTGGTCGTCCGCACGGCGTGTACCGCAAGTTCGGCCTCGGCCGTAACATGCTGCGTCAAGCTGCAATGCGTGGTGACGTGCCAGGTCTGGTTAAAGCCAGCTGGTAATAGTCGTCAAAGTCTCGGTGTTCGGGTTCGCAAGAACCTGACCATCGGTGGCCTTGAATCTGAATCAAGCCCCTTTTGGGGCTTGATTCATTTCTGGGGTGTGTCTAGAATGACCGGCTCGCCTGAGCCCGTGTTTTTCTGCCCGGAAGTTCTCGGCGACAAGTAGTAGCCGCAAGGCTAATTTTTTTGTATTAGGAGCGTCTAGCCCATGAGTATGCAGGACCCGTTAGCGGACATGCTAACTCGAATCCGTAATGCCCAGATGGCTGAAAAGTCTGTCGTAAGCATGCCGTCTTCCACGTTGAAGGCAGCTGTAGCAAAAGTCCTGAAGGACGAAGGTTACATCGCGGATTTTCAGATCACCACCGACGCCAAGCCGTCGCTGTCCATCTCGCTGAAGTACTTCGAAGGCCGTCCGGTTATCGAAGAAGTGAAGCGCGTTAGTCGTCCAGGCCTGCGTCAGTACAAGTCCGTTGAAGATCTGCCGAAAGTTCGTGGCGGTCTTGGCGTGTCTATCGTCTCCACCAACAAAGGTGTGATGACGGATCGTGCTGCGCGCGCTGCCGGTGTCGGCGGCGAAGTTCTTTGCACTGTGTTCTAAGGGGGGATAAGCATGTCTCGCGTCGCTAAGAACCCCGTTAAGCTGCCAGCCGGTGTCGAAGTCAAATTCGCAGGCCAACAGCTTTCGGTGAAGGGTGCCAAGGGTACTCTTGAACTGAACATCCATTCGTCCGTTGAGATCGTTGAAGAAGCTGGTGAGCTGCGTTTCGCTGCTCGCAATGGCGATCAACAAACTCGCGCAATGGCCGGTACCACGCGTGCGTTGGTAAACAACATGGTCCAGGGCGTAAGCCAAGGCTTCGAGCGCAAGCTCCAGCTGGTCGGTGTTGGTTACAAAGCGCAAGCAAAAGGTCAGGTTCTGAACCTGGCTCTTGGCTTCTCGCACCCAGTGGATTACGAACTGCCGGAAGGCATCACCGCTGAGACTCCTAGCCAGACCGATATCCTGATCAAGGGCATCGACAAGCAGCTGGTAGGTCAAGTGGCCGCCGAGATCCGCGACTTCCGTCCACCAGAGCCATACAAAGGCAAAGGTGTGCGCTACGCGGACGAAGTCGTCCGTCGTAAAGAAGCCAAGAAGAAGTAGGGCATAGCAAATGACCGACAAAAAAGTTACTCGACTGCGTCGCGCTCGCAAAGCACGCCTGAAAATGCACGAACTCGAAGTCGTGCGTCTCTGCGTGTTCCGCTCGTCGCAGCACATCTACGCCCAGGTCATCTCGGCCGACGGCAACAAAGTCCTGGCAAGTGCCTCGACTTTGGATAAAGAACTGCGTGATGGTGCCACTGGCAACATCGACGCGGCCACAAAGGTTGGCCAGCTGGTCGCTACGCGTGCTAAGGCCGCTGGCGTATCGCAAGTGGCTTTCGACCGCTCTGGCTTCAAGTACCACGGCCGCGTTAAAGCGCTGGCTGATGCTGCTCGTGAAGCTGGGCTGGAGTTCTAAGTTATGTCAAATAACGACCAAAAGCGCGACGAAGGCTACATCGAGAAGCTGGTTCAAGTTAACCGCGTAGCCAAAACCGTTAAAGGCGGCCGTATCTTCACTTTCACCGCGTTGACCGTGGTTGGTGATGGTAAAGGGCGTGTTGGCTTCGGCCGTGGCAAGTCGCGTGAAGTGCCTGCTGCGATCCAGAAGGCAATGGAAGCTGCTCGCCGCAACATGATTCAAGTTGACCTGAACGGCACCACTCTGCAGTACGCAATGAAGTCCGCTCACGGCGCTTCGAAGGTGTACATGCAGCCTGCTTCTGAAGGTACCGGTATCATCGCTGGCGGCGCTATGCGTGCTGTCCTCGAAGTTGCTGGCGTTCAGAACGTTCTGGCCAAGTGCTACGGCTCGACTAACCCGGTAAACGTGGTTCACGCCACTTTCAAGGGTCTGAAGGCTATGCAGTCTCCTGAGTCCATCGCTGCCAAGCGTGGCCTGCGTGTTGAGGAGATCAAGTAATCATGGCTACCGTTAAAGTTACGCTGATCAAAAGCATGACCGGCCGCATCCCTAACCACAAACTGTGCGTTAAGGGTCTGGGTCTGCGTCGCATCGGTCACACTGTAGAAGTCCAGGATACTCCCGAGAATCGCGGGATGATCAACAAGGCTTACTACATGCTGCGTGTCGAGGGTTAATCGATGAAACTCAATGATCTGAGTCCAGCGCCGGGTTCCCGTCGCGAAAAGCATCGTCCGGGCCGTGGTATCGGTAGTGGTTTGGGCAAGACTGGTGGCCGTGGTCACAAAGGTCAGACCTCCCGCTCCGGTGGCACCATCGCTCCAGGCTTTGAAGGCGGTCAACAGCCGCTGCATCGTCGCCTGCCTAAGTTCGGTTTCGTTTCCCTGAAAGCCATGGATCGCGCAGAAGTGCGTTTGTCCGAGCTGGCCAAAGTGGAAGGCGACATCGTTACTGTGCAGTCCCTGAAAGATGCCAACGTGATCAACGTCAACGTACAGCGTGTGAAAATCATGCTGTCCGGTGAAGTGGCTCGCGCTGTCACTATCGGCAAGGGAATCGGCGCCACCAAAGGTGCGCGTGCGGCTATCGAAGCAGCTGGCGGCAAGTTCGAGGAATAAATGGCTAAGCAAGGTGCTCTCTCTGCGCTCGGCAAAGGCGGTATGTCTGAACTCTGGGCTCGTCTGCGTTTTCTGTTCCTGGCGATTATCGTCTACCGAATAGGCGCACACATCCCGGTTCCAGGTATCAACCCGGACCGACTCGCAGACCTGTTTCGACAGAATGAGGGGACCATTCTTAGCTTGTTCAACATGTTCTCCGGCGGCGCGCTGGAACGGATGAGCATCTTTGCACTGGGGATCATGCCGTACATTTCGGCATCGATCATCATGCAACTGATGACCGCCGTCAGCCCGCAGCTGGAGCAGTTGAAGAAGGAAGGTGAAGCTGGCCGTCGCAAGATTAGCCAGTACACCCGCTACCTCACCGTCGCTCTCGCTCTGGTCCAGGCTATTGGCATGTCCATTGGTCTGGCGGGGCAGGGCGTCGCGTTCACTGGTGACTTTGGCTTCCATTTCGTCGCGGTAACCACATTTGTGGCTGGTGCGATGTTCATGATGTGGCTGGGTGAGCAGATTACTGAGCGTGGTGTTGGCAACGGTATCTCGATGTTGATTTTTTCGGGTATCGTCGCCGGTCTTCCGAGAGCAATCGGGCAGTCTTTCGAGTCTGCGCGTCAGGGTGATATCAACATCTTCGCCCTGGTTGCCATCGGTTTGCTGGCAGTAGCGATTATCGGTTTCGTGGTTTTCATTGAGCGTGGCCAGCGTCGTATCGCTGTTCACTACGCCAAGCGTCAGCAGGGCCGCAAGGTTTTTGCTGCGCAGACAAGCCACTTGCCGCTGAAGGTGAACATGGCCGGTGTTATTCCGGCTATTTTCGCGAGCAGCATCTTGCTGTTTCCGGCTTCGTTGGGTGCCTGGTTCGGTCAGTCTGAAGGTATGGGCTGGTTGCAGGACATCTCGCAGTCGATCGCTCCTGGTCAGCCGTTGAATATTCTGCTGTTTAGTGCAGGGATTATTTTCTTCTGCTTCTTCTATACGGCGTTGATGTTCAATCCGAAAGACGTAGCGGAAAACCTGAAGAAGTCCGGTGCCTTTATTCCGGGCATCCGTCCAGGTGAGCAGTCTGCGCGCTATATTGATGGCGTTCTGACCCGCTTGACCCTGTTCGGTGCTCTTTACATGACGGCCGTGTGCCTGTTGCCCCAATTCCTGGTGGTTGCAGCAAACGTTCCGTTCTACCTTGGCGGGACCTCGTTGCTGATCGTGGTCGTGGTTGTGATGGACTTCATGTCCCAAGTACAATCGCACCTCGTTTCGCACCAGTACGAATCCCTGATGAAGAAAGCCAACCTGAAGGGTTACGGCAGCGGCATGTTGCGCTGAGTACCCATAAGGTTCGAGGAGTTGGTGATGAAAGTTCGTGCATCGGTGAAAAAGCTGTGCCGTAACTGCAAGATTATTCGCCGCGAAGGTGTTGTTCGAGTAATTTGCAGCGCGGAACCGCGTCACAAACAGCGCCAAGGCTGAGTGTGATTGTGCTTCAAGCCCGGTAGCTAGTGCGCTACCGGGTTGATTATTTGTTATTACAGCGATATTATCTCGCGCCCTATTTCTTGGCTTCCGGGGCGTAGGTAGCTGTCAATTGGAGTCCCACTGAATGGCCCGTATTGCAGGCGTTAACATTCCAGATAACAAGCATACTGTTATCTCGCTGACCTACATCTATGGTGTTGGTCGCACTACTGCGCAGAAGATCTGTGCAGTGACTGGGGTAAACCCAGCAGCAAAGATCAAAGATCTGAGCGACGAGCAAATTGAACAGCTGCGTGGCGAAGTGGCGAAGTTCACCACTGAAGGTGACCTGCGTCGCGAAATCAACATGAAAATCAAGCGCTTGATGGACCTCGGTTGCTATCGCGGTCTGCGTCATCGTCGTGGTCTGCCAGTACGCGGTCAGCGTACCAAGACCAACGCGCGTACCCGTAAAGGTCCGCGTAAGCCGATCCGCAAGTAATCGCCCCAGCGAATCGACAGGAATTTAATCATGGCAAAACCTGCTGCTCGTCCTCGTAAAAAAGTTAAAAAGACAGTGGTTGATGGCATCGCCCACATCCATGCATCTTTTAACAACACCATCGTGACCATCACCGACCGTCAAGGTAACGCTCTTTCCTGGGCTACCTCCGGTGGTTCGGGTTTCCGCGGTTCCCGCAAGTCCACCCCGTTCGCTGCTCAAGTAGCTGCTGAGCGTGCTGGTCAAGCTGCGCTGGAATACGGCCTGAAAAACCTCGACGTCAACGTCAAGGGTCCAGGTCCAGGTCGTGAATCCGCAGTCCGCGCTTTGAACGGCTGTGGCTACAAGATCGCCAGCATCACCGACGTGACGCCAATCCCGCACAACGGGTGCCGTCCGCCGAAGAAGCGCCGCGTGTAATCCAGGAGATTGTAAAGAATGGCTCGTTACATTGGTCCAAAATGCAAACTCGCTCGTCGCGAAGGCACCGATCTCTTCCTGAAGAGCGGCGTGCGCGCGATCGAATCGAAGTGCAACATTGAAGCAGCACCTGGTATCCACGGCCAACGCCGCGGTCGCCAGTCCGACTACGGCACCCAACTGCGTGAAAAGCAGAAGGTCCGTCGTATCTACGGCGTTCTCGAGCGTCAGTTCAGCGGCTACTACAAAGAAGCTGCTGGCAAGAAAGGTGCAACCGGTGAAAACCTGCTGCAACTGCTCGAATGCCGTCTGGACAACGTTGTATACCGTATGGGCTTTGGTTCGACTCGTGCCGAATCCCGCCAGCTGGTATCGCACAAGTCGATCAGCGTAAACGGTCAGACCGTAAACGTTCCGTCGTATCAGGTTCGTGCTGGTGACGTGGTTGCAGTTCGCGAGAAAGCAAAAAACCAACTTCGCATTGTCCAAGCTCTCGATCTGTGTGCCCAACGTGGCCGCGTAGAATGGGTAGAAGTAGACACTGAGAAGAAGTCGGGCGTTTTCAAGAACGTTCCTGCTCGCAGTGATCTGTCCGCCGACATCAACGAAAGCCTGATTGTCGAGCTCTACTCCAAGTAAGGGCTAGAAAATAGGTGCATCCATGCAGATTTCGGTAAATGAGTTCCTGACACCCCGCCACATTGATGTGCAGGTTGTCAGTCCAACCCGCGCCAAGATCACTCTCGAGCCTCTCGAGCGTGGTTTTGGCCACACCCTGGGCAACGCGCTGCGCCGCATCCTGTTGTCCTCAATGCCCGGCTGCGCAGTAGTCGAGGCCGAGATTGACGGTGTGCTCCACGAGTACAGCGCCATCGAAGGTGTACAGGAAGACGTAATTGAAATCCTGTTGAACCTTAAAGGTCTGGCCATCAAGCTGCACGGTCGTGACGAAGTTACGCTGACCTTGTCGAAGAAGGGTTCGGGGGTGGTTACCGCTGCCGATATTCAGCTGGATCATGATGTCGAGATCGTTAATCCCGATCACGTAATCGCTAACCTGGCGTCTAACGGCGCCCTGAACATGAAGCTCACCGTAGCTCGTGGTCGTGGTTATGAACCAGCCGACTCGCGTCAGAGCGATGAAGACGAAAGCCGCAGCATCGGTCGCTTGCAGCTCGACTCTTCGTTCAGCCCGGTTCGCCGTATCGCTTACGTGGTGGAAAACGCCCGTGTCGAACAGCGTACCAACCTGGACAAGCTGGTTATTGATCTGGAAACCAACGGTACCCTGGATCCTGAAGAGGCTATCCGTCGCGCTGCAACCATCCTGCAACAGCAGCTGGCTGCGTTCGTCGACCTCAAAGGTGAAAGTGAGCCGCTGGTTGTCGAGCAGGAAGACGAGATCGATCCGATCCTGCTTCGCCCGGTTGACGATCTGGAACTGACTGTACGTTCGGCTAACTGCCTTAAGGCGGAAAACATCTACTACATCGGCGACCTGATTCAGCGTACCGAAGTAGAGCTGTTGAAGACTCCGAACCTGGGCAAGAAATCCTTGACTGAAATCAAGGACGTTCTGGCCTCCCGCGGTCTGTCCCTCGGCATGCGCCTCGACAACTGGCCGCCTGCAAGTCTTAAGAAGGACGACAAGGCGACTGCCTGATCGTCGTAATCACCGAACGTAGTGTTTGGTAAGGAATGAACCATGCGTCATCGTAAAAGTGGTCGTCACCTGAGCCGCACCAGCTCGCACCGCAAGGCCATGTTCCAAAACATGGCGGTGTCGCTGTTCGAGCACGAGCTGATCAAAACTACTCTGCCAAAAGCCAAAGAACTGCGCCGCGTTGCCGAGCCGCTGATCACTCTGGCCAAGACAGACAGCCTGGCTAACCGCCGTCTGGCTTTCGACCGTACTCGTTCGAAAGCTATCGTTGGTAAGCTCTTCAACGACCTGGGCAAGCGTTACGCTACCCGTGAGGGTGGCTACCTGCGCATCCTCAAGTGCGGTTTCCGCGCTGGCGACAACGCGCCTATGGCGTACGTCGAGTTGGTTGATCGTGCTACTGCTGGCGAAGCTGTATCCGCCGAGTAAGACGTCAGTCTGAAACAAAGAACCGGGCCTAGTGCCCGGTTTTTTGTGCCTGTAAGAAATGCGTCGTCCGTACAAGTTTCTGACATGGTTGAACTGCCACTATGTGCCGGGAAAACATAATTAGTAATTATCTATCGATGCCTGCAAGTTAATGAATTTGTAGCTGTAACGTCGATGATCAATACTTCCCGCCAAGCCCATTAGCCGGCAGTTCAAGACTGACAGAGGAAGAAGACCGCATGAGCCAGACCAAGACGCTTACAACCGCCAGTGGCGCGCCAGTCGCTGACAACCAGAATTCCCGTTCCGCCGGCCCACGCGGTCCGCTGCTTCTCGACGATTTCCATCTGATCGAAAAACTTGCGCACTTCAACCGTGAAAACATTCCAGAACGCCGTGTCCACGCTAAGGGCTCGGGCGCTTACGGTACGTTCACCGTCACCAGTGAAATCACCGAATACACCAGTGCAAAGTTGTTCGAATCGGTAGGCAAACAAACGCCAACCTTTCTGCGCTTTTCCACCGTAGGTGGCGAGCGTGGTTCGGCCGACACTGAGCGCGATCCGCGCGGCTTCGCCTTGAAGTTCTACACCGAGGAAGGCAATTGGGACATCGTCGGCAACAACACGCCAGTGTTCTTCATCCGCGATCCGCTGAAATTTCCTGACTTTATCCACACGCAAAAGCGTCTGCCGCAAAGCAACCTGAAAAGCGCGCAGATGATGTGGGATTTCTGGTCGCATTCGCCTGAAGCGCTGCACCAGGTCACCATCCTGTTTTCTGATCGTGGCATCCCTGACGGCTACCGTCACATGCACGGCTTCGGTAGCCACACCTACAGCCTGATCAACGGCAAAGGTGAGCGTCACTGGGTGAAGTGGCACTACAAGACCCAGCAGGGCATCAAGAACCTGGCGCCAGCCGAGGCCGCCCGTTTGGCCGGTACCGACCCGGACTATGCGCAGCGTGACCTGTTCGAGGCCATCGAGCGCGGTGAATTCCCGAAATGGCGCGTGTGCATTCAGATCATGACCGAAGCGCAAGCGGCGGCTCATTACGAGAATCCGTTCGACGTGACCAAGACCTGGTCGCAGAAAGAGTTTCCATTGATCGAAGTCGGTGAGCTGGAGCTGAACCGCAACCCGCTGAACTACTTCGCTGAAGTTGAACAGGCTGCGTTTGGCCCGAGCAACATGGTGCCAGGCGTCGGTCTGTCGCCAGACCGCATGCTGCAAGGTCGCGTATTCGCCTACGCTGACGCACACCGCTATCGCGTAGGTACCAATCACCAGCAATTGCCGGTGAACGCTCCGCGCAGTCCGGTGAATACTTATCAGCGTGACGGCTCCATGGCGTTCGGCAGCAATGGCGGCGCGGCGCCGAACTATGAACCGAACAGCTACGTTGAGTCGCCGAAACAAGCGCCACATTACGCTGAGCCAGCGCTGGCCTTGAGCGGTGCTGCTGATCGTTATGATCACCGCGAAGACACCGACTACTACAGCCATGCCGGTGCCTTGTTCCGCTTGATGAGCGACGAGCAGAAAGCATTGCTGGTCAGCAACATTGCCGGCGCAATGGCGGGTGTTTCCAGCGACGTCGTGGATCGTCAGTTGCAGCATTTTTACAAAGCCGATCCGGCGTATGGAGAAGCAATCGCAAAGCTGCTCAACTGACAGCTTAACGTAGTCTAAACGAGAAGCAGAACCGCCCTCATTTGGGCGGTTTTTGCGTTATTTGGCCCGCTTTTCTCAGAATATCTTCGCTTTTATTGCGCGAAGCGAGTGACCTTCCGGTCAGGTTGGTTCAAACTACAGACTTTCAGGAAGGGAGATGTAGGGCGATGCAAGGCCACCCAGATGTAATCGATTACCTCAATACGTTGCTGACCGGCGAGCTGGCCGCGCGTGACCAATATTTCGTTCATTCGCGGATGTATGAGGACTGGGGGTTCACCAAGCTCTACGAGCGCATCAACCACGAGATGGAAGAAGAAGCCGGCCACGCCGATGCGTTGATGCGGCGGATTCTGATGCTCGAAGGCACGCCGCGCATGCGTCCGGATGATCTGGATGTCGGCACCACGGTGCCTACGATGCTCGAAGCTGATCTGCGCCTCGAATACAAAGTCCGCGCTGCGCTGTGCAAAGGCATCGAACTTTGCGAGCAACACAAGGACTATGTCAGCCGCGAAATTCTGCGGGTTCAGCTCAACGACACCGAAGAAGATCACACCTACTGGCTGGAAAAGCAGCTGGGCCTGATCAAGCTGATCGGTCTCGAGAACTACCTGCAATCCCACGCGTCCTGATTGCACGGCTACAAAAAAGCCCCTGTCACTTCAACGGTGACAGGGGCTTTTTCATGCCTGGCAGTTAAGCCCGATCGCGGATCAGCAACGGCTTGAGGTAATGGCCGGTGTGAGATTGCTTCATCTCGGCAACTTCCTCCGGCGTACCGGTGGCAATGATCTGCCCGCCCTTGGAACCGCCTTCAGGACCGAGGTCCACCAACCAGTCAGCGGTCTTGATCACATCGAGGTTATGCTCGATCACCACCACGGTGTTGCCGTGATCGCGCAGACGATGCAGAACATCGAGTAACTGCTGGATATCGGCGAAGTGCAGGCCGGTGGTTGGCTCATCGAGGATATACAGGGTTTTGCCCGTATCGCGTTTGGACAGCTCGCGCGACAACTTGACCCGCTGTGCTTCACCGCCGGACAGGGTCGTCGCCGACTGCCCCAGCTTGATGTAGGACAGGCCGACATCCATCAGCGTTTGCAGCTTGCGCGCCAGTGCCGGCACCGCATCGAAGAACTCCCGTGCTTCCTCGATGGTCATTTCGAGGGTTTCATGGATGCTCTTGCCCTTGTATTTGATCTCAAGGGTTTCGCGGTTGTAGCGCTTGCTCTTGCACACATCGCAGGGCACGTAGATGTCCGGCAGGAAGTGCATTTCCACCTTGATTAGGCCATCGCCCTGGCACGCTTCGCAGCGACCGCCCTTGACGTTGAACGAGAAACGCCCCGGGCCGTAACCACGGGAGCGCGACTCGGGCACGCCGGCAAACAGTTCGCGGATCGGTGTGAACAGCCCGGTGTAGGTCGCCGGGTTGGAGCGCGGCGTACGGCCGATCGGGCTCTGGTCGATATCGACGACTTTGTCGAGATGTTCCAGACCTTTGATGCTGTCATGCGCAGCCGCTTCCAGCGTGGTCGCGCCATTCAGTGCAGTGGCGCTGAGCGGGAACAGCGTGTTGTTGATCAGGGTCGATTTGCCCGAACCGGATACGCCAGTCACGCAAGTCAGCAGGCCGATCGGGATGTCCAGATCGACGTTGCGCAGGTTGTTGCCACGCGCACCTTTGAGCGACAGGTTGAGCTTCTTGTTGCGCGGCGTGCGTTTGGCCGGCACTTCGATCTTCACCCGGCCGGACAGGTATTTGCCAGTCAGCGAATCCGGGTGCGCCATGACTTCATCCGGCGTGCCCTCGGCAACGATCCGCCCGCCGTGTACACCTGCGCCCGGGCCGATATCGACGACATAGTCAGCCAGACGAATCGCGTCTTCATCATGCTCGACCACGATCACCGTGTTGCCGATATCGCGCAAATGCTTGAGCGTACCGAGCAGCCGGTCGTTGTCGCGCTGATGCAGGCCAATGGATGGTTCATCGAGGATATACAGAACACCGACCAGGCCGGCGCCAATCTGGCTGGCCAGACGAATCCGCTGCGCCTCGCCACCGGAGAGCGTGTCCGCGCTGCGATCCAGCGACAGATAGTCGAGGCCGACGTTGACCAGGAATTGCAGACGCTCGCGGATTTCCTTGAGGATCTTGTCGGCGATCTCGCCGCGGCGACCGGTCATCTTCAGCGCGCCGAAATATTCGCAGGCATCGCCGATCGGCAGATTGGTCACTGCCGGCAAGGTTTTCTCGCCGACCCAGACGTGCCGCGCTTCACGGCGCAGACGCGTGCCACGGCAATCCGGGCAGGCCTGATGACTGAGGAACTTGGCCAGCTCTTCGCGCACGCTCGCCGATTCGGTTTCGCGATAGCGACGCTCAAGATTCGGCACGATACCTTCGAACGGGTGCGAGCGTTTGACGATGTCGCCACGGTCGTTGAGGTATTTGAAGTCGACGTTCTGCGAGCCGCTACCGTGCAGGATGAACTTCTGCTGCTCGGCGCTCAGCTCGTTGAAGGGTTTATCCAGGCTGAACTTGTAGTGCGAGGCGAGTGAGCCGAGCATCTGGAAGTAATAAACGTTGCGCCTGTCCCAGCCGCGTATTGCACCTTCAGCCAGGGTCAGCTCGCCATTGACCAGACGCTTGATGTCGAAGAACTGCTTCACACCCAGGCCATCACAGGTCGGGCAGGCGCCGGCCGGGTTGTTGAAGGAAAACAGCTTGGGTTCCAGCTCGCTGATCGCATGGCCGCAGATCGGGCAGGCGAAGCGTGCGGAGAAGATCATTTCTTCGCCCGGCTCGTCGTCCATCGGCGCGACCAGGGCAATGCCGTCGGCCAGTTTCAGCGCGGTTTCGAAGGATTCGGCCAGACGTTGCTGCAGATCGGCGCGGACCTTGAAGCGGTCGACGATCACATCGATCGAATGCTTCTTCTGTTTATCCAGCTTCGGCAGCTCGTCGAGCTCGCAGATCCGCCCGTTGACCCGGGCGCGGACGAAACCTTGCGCACGCAATTCTTCGAAGACCGACAGGTGTTCGCCCTTGCGCTCGCGGATCACCGGCGCCAGCAGCATGAGTTTGCTGCCTTCCGGCTGCGCCAGCACCAGATCGACCATCTGGCTGACGGTCTGCGCTTCCAGTGGAATGTCGTGATCCGGGCAACGCGGCGTACCGACGCGGGCATAGAGCAAGCGCAGGTAGTCGTAGATTTCGGTGATGGTGCCGACCGTGGAACGCGGGTTGTGCGAGGTCGACTTCTGTTCGATGGAGATCGCCGGCGACAGGCCTTCGATGGTGTCGACGTCGGGTTTTTCCATCATCGACAGGAACTGCCGGGCATAGGCCGACAGCGATTCGACATAGCGGCGCTGACCTTCGGCATACAGCGTGTCGAACGCCAGGGACGACTTGCCGGATCCGGACAGGCCGGTGATGACGATCAGTTTGTCCCGTGGCAGGGTCAGGTCGATGTTCTTCAGGTTGTGGGTACGGGCCCCACGTATCAGGATCTTGTCCAAAGTGGCCTCGCTTGGCGGGCGTCGAAAACGTAGGAGTATACGGGCAAATACTGGATGGATGCACACTATCAAACGAAGGGCGTTTTGCCGTTCATGAAGAGAGTTTCATCTATACGCGTCATAGCGTCGCGATATACCCCGTCTTCCGATGGGACTGGTAGAATCGCCGCCGGTTCACACGAGGTTTTTCCATGCACGATCCCCACAGCGAACGCATGAGTGGCAGCGAGACCCGCGCGGCGAGCGGTCTGGCCCTGGTGTTCGCCTTCCGTATGCTTGGCATGTTCATGGTGTTGCCGGTGCTGGCGACCTATGGCATGGATCTGGCGGGAGCGACCCCGGCCCTGATCGGGCTGGCGATTGGCGCTTACGGTCTGACCCAGGCAATTTTCCAGATTCCGTTCGGGATCATTTCCGACCGCATCGGTCGCCGGCCGGTGATCTACCTCGGCCTGATCGTCTTCGCTCTCGGCAGTGTTCTGGCTTCCCAGGCCGATTCGATCTGGGGCGTGATCGCCGGGCGGATCCTGCAGGGCGCCGGGGCGATTTCTGCAGCGGTGATGGCGCTGCTTTCCGACCTGACCCGCGAGCAGCATCGGACCAAGGCCATGGCGATGATCGGCATGACTATCGGCCTGTCGTTTGCCGTGGCCATGGTGGTCGGGCCGTTACTGACCAGTGCGTTCGGGCTGTCCGGGCTGTTCCTCGCCACTGGCGCCATGGCGCTGGTCGGCATCCTGATCATCATGTTCATGGTGCCGCAGTCCACCGGGCCGTTGCAGCACCGGGAATCCGGCGTGGCCCGGCAGGCGCTGATGCCGACGCTCAAGCACCCGGACCTGCTGCGCCTGGATCTGGGCATCTTTGTGTTACATGCCATGTTGATGTCGAGCTTCGTTGCCTTGCCCTTGGCACTGGTGACAAAAGCCGGTCTGCCCAAGGAACAGCACTGGTGGGTCTACCTCACCGCGCTGCTGATTTCGTTCTTCGCCATGATCCCGTTCATTATCTACGGCGAGAAGAAACGCAAAATGAAACGAGTTTTGCTCGGCGCCGTCATGACATTGATGCTGACTGAACTATTCTTCTGGCAGTTCGGCGACAGCCTGCGTGCTCTGGTGATCGGTACGGTGGTGTTTTTCACCGCGTTCAATCTGCTCGAGGCATCGTTGCCGTCGCTGATCAGCAAGGTTTCACCGGCAGGCGGCAAGGGCACGGCCATGGGCGTGTACTCCACCAGCCAGTTCCTCGGTTCGGCACTCGGCGGGATACTCGGCGGCTGGTTGTTCCAGCATGGCGGTCTGTCGGTTGTGTTCCTCGGATGCGCCGCGCTGGCTGCACTTTGGCTGGCCTTTGCTGTTACCATGCGCGAACCTCCCTACGTGACGAGCCTGCGCTTGCCGTTGTCGCCCGAAGCGATCCGCGAAGCGGGTCTGGTCGAGCGCCTCAAGGCCCTGGTAGGGGTAACAGATGCAGTGATAGTCGCCGAAGAGGCGGCTGTTTACATCAAACTGGACAAAGAATTAGTGGATCGCAGCACCCTCGAACGCCTGGTCAACAACCCGGCCGGGGCTGCGTGCGACGCTTAGGAGAACGTTATGGCCCGTGGGGTTAACAAAGTCATATTGGTCGGCACTTGCGGCCAGGATCCCGAAGTTCGCTACCTGCCTAACGGTAACGCCGTGACCAACCTGAGTCTGGCCACCAGCGAACAATGGACCGACAAGCAGACCGGTCAGAAGGTCGAGAAGACCGAGTGGCACCGCGTGTCGATGTTCGGCAAGGTGGCCGAGATCGCCGGTGAATACCTGCGCAAGGGTTCGCAGGTGTACATCGAAGGCAAGCTGCAGACCCGCGAGTGGGAAAAGGACGGCATCAAGCGTTACACCACTGAAATCGTGGTCGACATGCAAGGCACCATGCAACTGCTCGGCGGCCGTCCACAACAGGGCGATCAGCAAGGCGGCGGCAACAACTACCAGCAGCAGGCGCCACGTCAGCAGGCACCGCGCCCGCAGCAGTCGGCTCCACAGCAGCGTTCGGCTCCGGCGCCTCAGCAGGCCGCACCGCAACCGGCTCCGGATTTCGACAGCTTCGATGACGATATTCCGTTCTGATTTGCCGCTGTAACCGTCTTGAATGAAAAGGGCCCGTCGCTTAAACGACGGGCCTTTTTTGTGAGGCAATATTTACGGTTATGTTCGATTACCTGTGGGAGCGAGCCTGCTCGCGAATGCGTCAGTTCAGTCGATGCACCTGTAACTGGCAGGACGCTTTCGCGAGCAGGCTCGCTCCCACAAGGTAACTTCGTCTTAATCCAGAATCAGATGCGGCAGGAAGCGACTGGAGTCCTTGGTGATCAGACTATTGTCCTCACGCACACCAATCCCTGCCGCCTCATCACCAATCACCCACGAGCCAATCAGCGTGTAGCTGTCGCCAAACTTCGGCAGCGGCGCGAACTCCTGCAGGATGAACGGCGCATCGGTGTAAGGCCCGTCCTCTTTGACGATCAGACCTTCCACTGTTTGCAGTTCGATGTTGGCACCTTCGCGGGAAAAGTACGGCTTGCGCACCCAGCCCTTCGGTACGGCACTTTGCGGATTCGGATCAAGGTGCGCAGCGAGCAGATTCGGATGTCCCTTGTGCAATTCCCACAGCAGCGGCAGCGCACCTTTGTTGGACAGGATCGCCTTCCACGCCGGCTCGAAAAACTGCGTATCGCATTCGGCGATCGCCGCGCCGAACGGTTCGTGGAAGATGAATTCCCAGGCGTGCAGCTTGAACAGGTGCGGGATCCAGCGATCCTGCAGATCGACGAAACGACCCTCAGCCGTCAGGCCGATGTCTTCGATATCGATATGGCGTGATTCGATGCCGACCTTTTCCGCGATCAGCCGCAGGTAGTCGGTGGTGCCTTTGTCTTCGACCGAATCTTTCATCGAGGCAAAGTAAAACGGCCGCTTCAGCTGCAACTCGGCGAAGGCCTGATGCAGCTTGGTGTCGATGCTGTTGAACTGGTCAGCATGCGGCGGCAGCGTGCCACGCTCGATGCATTGTTCCAGCCAGCCCCACTGAAACGCCGCCGCCTCATAAAGGCTGGTCGGCGTGTCGTAGTTGAGCTCCAACAGTTTCGCCGGCCCGTTGCCGCTGTAGGAAAAGTCCATGCGACCGTACAGATGCGGATGACCCTCGCGCCAGGAGGTGCGGATCATGTCGTAGTACGCCGCCGGGATGCTGAGGCGATCAAGCAACTCCTCGCTGTCGACCACGCGATCCACCAGGTCCATGCACATCTCGTGCAGTTCGGTGGTCGGGTCTTCCAGATCGTTTTCGATCTGCGCCAGGCTGAACTGGTAGTAGGCGCTTTCGTCCCAGTACGGTTCGTCGTCGATGGTGTGGAACAGGAAACCGAGGCTTTCGGCGGTGTGTTTCCAGTCGGGGCGCTCGGCGCAGTGGATCTTTTTCATGTCAGCTGCTCGAGCGTCCGGAACTGCTGCCCCAGCCACCCCAACCGCTGCGGGCGCTGGACTGGCTGCCGAAGCCGCCGCGCGAAGTCGACGACGCAACGTTCACCGGTTTGCTCTTGCTGCTCTCGTAATCCGACTGGCTGCGCGAGGTTGTGTCAGCTCGGCGGTACTGCGTTGAGGTGTTGTACGGCTGGCGCGTTTCGCGATCACGGTAAACGGTGCGTTCGGCGTTGTTGCTCATTGCGTTGCCGATCAGCCAGCCGGTCAGCCAGCCATTGCCGCCGCCACCTGAGCCACCGGAATAGTGCGAGCCGCCGTGGCTGGCGCTGCTGCTGCTCGTGGTGTCCCCCGCCGGCATTTGCGAATTGGCGATGGCATCGAGATCCTGCGGCGTCTCGGCATCGCCCGGCACTTTAAAGCCGCCGAGTTTCGGCACGAAACGGCCATCGGAATTTTTCTGACACCAGCCAGCGGCAAAGTCTGCGTCGCACTTGGCCTTGTCGCTGTAGGCCGGGGCGATGCGCCGGTGCTCGTTCAGGGCGGCGACGTAGGCGCTGGAGCAGAGATCGGCGGCCAATTCGGCGTCGACACACTGTTCAACGCTTTGGAAGTTGCGCGGCTGATCCAGCGCCGCTGCTTCACCGGAAATCGCCATCGCCACCGACGCGGCGAGGGACAATTGCACGTATTTGCTGCGTTTCATCGAGAGGCTTCCTGCCGGTCAGTGGGACGGTGTCATGCACGCGGCATTGAGCATGCCGACGCTGATCGCCACGGCGGCGACATAAATGCCGGCGGCGACTTCGCCGTTGGCGATGCGCTGGGACGTGCCCTTGAGCACCAGCCCGGTCGCAACGAACGCCAACAGCTGCACGACGGCGGCGATGACCGCCCAGAGGACAAAGTCGAGCACGTTGACCGAGTAGGCGATCACGTTGCTCGCCGGAATGGCGAAACCGATGATCGCCCCGGACAGAGCAATGGCGGCGGCAGTGTTGCCGGCACGGATCAGTTCGAATTCCTTGTGCGCGGTAATGCGCGTGTAGACGAATTGAAACAGCATGAACAGCAACACGGCGCCGATCAGGTAGACGACAAAACCGACCAGCGCGGTTTTGTTCAGGGAAACGGCCAAGACTTCCAGCATGAAAAACTTCCTTTTTTAGATGGCGCTCAAATCAGTCGTGTACAGCGAGATGCCCAGCGAGGTGCTCAGGCTGACGGTGCCTTCTTCGTCCTGTTCGACGGAGAACAGCAGCAGTTCGCGGCGATCGGTCAGGCCGGTGTCACGGGCATACAGCATGGCGTGGTGCTTGATGGTGTAGGACTCGTCCGGGTTGACCACGTGTTCGGTCATTGGCACCAGTTCGGTCTGATGTAACTCGGTGCCCCATTCACGGGTGTATTCAACACCGTCGTGGTGGTAGGTCGGCAGACCGATCAGGCTGTTCGGGCCGGCCAGACGCTGCAGTTCGGCGTCACTGTTGACCGTCACGTAGCTGAGGTAATTGAACAGGGTGACCGACTCGACCTGATCATCGCCAGTGACGTGGATCTGCACCCAGAAATCCTCGTCGTTCATGTAGTAGCGGTGCAGCTTGTTGGACTGGCCGAGATCGACCCAACCGGCGCTCCACACCGCTTGATCGAATGGCACCCGCACCGACGTCGAGCCTTCCAGCAGCAATGCCAGGGTCGTGTCGAAGCGCACGCCTTTGCCTTGTGCCATGCCCAGTGGACCGCTGGCGCCGGTGCTCGTTGGCGCAGCGGCCTGCCAATTGCTGGTGCCGAGCAAGTCTTTAAACCATCCCATGGGTACGTTCCTTGAAGCGGGTGGAGGTGTTCGGGGGTGAAAAAGTGGCGGTAGTGTAACGGGCGAAGCGGTGAACGAGCAGAGGCAATTACGCCGCAAAACCATGTGGGAGCGAGCCTGCTCGCGAATGGGTTGTGTCAGTCACTCGATTCTTAGACTGTCACGACGCTTTCGCGAGCAGGCTCGCTCCCACAAGTTACCGTTCAGTCATTACTGCGCGGACTTCTGCTTCAGCCGCTCAAGGATCGCATTGGCGCTGCCTTCGTTCGGCGTGATGCCGGCGTCGCGCAGTTTGCGTTCCAGGTCGTTGCCGGTAGAGGCGTCGGCCAGTTCGTCTGCGGCGTTCAGTTCGGCAGCGCGTTGCTGCTGCTTGGCTTGCAGGCGGTTCAGGGTGCCGACCGCGGTTTCCAGTTTGCCGTTGGCGCCGCCGCTGGCAATCGAGGCGCTGACCTGGGCTTTCTGCACGCTGTCGCGGGCCTTGGCCATGTCCACTTGCTGGCGCAGGCTCTTGATTCGCGATTCGGCTTTGCTGATGTCTTTGCGCATGTTGTCGGCGTAGGCGCCGAATTCATCGCTGAGCTTCTTCTCGGCAGCGAGGTCGTTGGTCAGGGTCGAAATCGCTTCGGCCACTTCCAGCGCCAGGTCTTCACGGCCGGCATTCAACGCGGCTACAGCCTTGGCTTCGAGGTCCTTGATCTTGGCGTCGTATTCGCTGACGCGGTCGGCGGCCAGTTTGTGCTTGGCCATGATCGTCACCAGTTCGCGGCGAGCATTGGACAGCGCGGTGTCGGCGTCGCGGATTTCCTGATCTAGGATGCGCAGTGCCTGCTGGTCGGCGATGGCTTCGCCAACTTCATTGGCGCCGCCGCGCAGTGCGGTGAACAACTTGCTCCAGATGGACTGAGTCATTGGATATTCCCTGTTGATTACTTGAAGAAGTGTTCGAAGGCTTCGCTGGCGCGCTGCACGTTGTCGACCAGGGTTTTCACCTCGGTGACCACGTTGGTCAGGCTCGAGTCGGCGCTGAGGGCGCCGAACATGTTGTAGACGGTCTGCCCGTTGGGCATCGACTCGATCCCGATCGACGACAGCGGGAACATCTCGCGGCTGCGCAGCACGGCATCGTTGAACGCCTGGACGTTGCTGATCGAATCGATGTCCACCAGCACGGTGTCGACGATGATCTGCTGGCCGGCCAGGGCGATGTGAATCGGCAAGCCGCCGAATTCGTTCATTTCCAGCTTGATGCTCGGTTCGGAGCTCTGGATCAGGGACAGCGAAATCTCTTGGGAAGCCACCTCGTCCAGCGCCTTGAGGGCATTGAAGAGGCTGTCGATGGTCCAGTTGTTGCCTGCGCTCATGTATTTCTCCGACATGAAAGAGCCAGCCAGAATCGGTTGGCGTAGCTGTTGCTCCATTTGCTTGAGCAAGCTTCGGTTTTCCGGAAGCACCCAAGTTTCGTGTTTCACATAACCGGCGGCGGCCAGGCCTGCGCGCATCTGCTTCATGTAGAAGCTCGACGGTTTTTTCGCTGACGTCTTGCCACGCTCGCCCTTGGGGCTGGCTGCGGCAGGCGTCGGAGTGCGGCTTGTCATGGCTGGAATCCGGTTATGAGCGTCTCACGCGTGGGCCACACTACAACCAATGCAAAGTGCCATCAATGACTCACGCGTGAGATTTTCATGACAGACGCAAAAAGGCCCGCAACGGGGCGGGCCAGGGGATTGCGCAGTTGTTGCTAGGCGTTGCTGTGCAGGAACTGCTCAGTCGATACCACGCTGGCGTAGGCAAAACCCAGCGCCGACATGAATGCTGCGTGCACATGAGCGGCGGGCACCGTCAGGCCGTTGAATTCCAGGTCACGGCTGGCGCAGGCATCGTGAATCACGGTCACGCTGTAACCCATGTCCGCCGCCGCGCGGGTGATGCCATCGACGCACATATGGCTCATGCTGCCGACCACCACCAGGTCGGTGATGCCGTGTTCGTCGAGCACCGCTTTCAGTTCGGTTTCACGGAACGAGTTGACGAAGTGCTTGAGCACCACCGGCTCGTCGGCGCGGTTGAGCACTTTCGGATGCAGTTTCGCGCCTTCGGAGCCGGGAGTGAAAAACGGCGCGTCTTCGGAGGTGAATTCATGCCGAATGTGCACCACCGGATCGCCCGCTGCGCGAAAGGCTGCGATCAGCCGTGCGGCGTTGTCGGCAGCGGCGTCGGCGCCGACCAGCGGCCACTTGCCTTGGGGGAAGTAGTCGTTCTGGATATCGACTACGATGAGCGCTTGCTTGGCCATGGGATTGTCCTCGAGACGGTGATTGGGTGTGGCCTCAGTATTGACGCTGGCCGAGGATTCGAGGATTGGCCGCACCGACAATAGACGGGGGAAAACTGACAATGGCTGCACAAAGAGCCGCCACCGCTGAACTGGGCGTGCTGATTTACCCCGGCGCGCAACTGGCGGCGGTGCACGGTCTGACCGACCTGTTCGCGGTGGCCAACCGCATTGCCGCCGAGTATCAGGCTGTGCAATTGCCCTTGCTGCGGGTCAGTCACTGGCAGGTCGAGGGCGAGCAGTTGCCGACGCGGGTTTACGACAGTCATCCCGGTGCCGAAGACGCTTTGCTCGCCATGCTGATTCCGCCGTCCCTCGGCGGGTTCGATGCGGCGCAGATGACCGCGAGTCTTGCGCAATGGCTGCGCGATCAGCATGCGCGCGGCGCAACCCTTGGTGGTGTTTGTGTGGGCTCGTTGATGCTCGCTGAAAGCGGCTTGCTCGACGGTCGCAGCGCCACCACCCACTGGACCTCGGCCCAGGCGTTTGCCGAGCGTTACCCGAAGATCAAACTCAAGGCCGACACGCCGATTGTCGACGACGGTGACCTGATCACCACGGCGGGGCTGATGGCCTGGTCGGAACTGGGACTGCGCCTGGTCGATCGCTTGCTCGGCCCGAGCATCGCCACCGCGACCGCGCGTTTTCTGGTGATGGAACACAGCGACAGCGCCAGTGAATGCGGGAGCAATTTCGCGCCGATTCTCAGTCATGGCGACGCGGCGATTCTCAAGGTTCAGCACTGGCTGCAAAGCACCGGGGCGACGGATGTTTCGCTGAACGCGATGGCCGAGCGCGCGGGCCTTGAAGAGCGCACTTTCCTGCGCCGATTCCGCGCCGCGACAGGCTTGAAACCGACCGAATATTGCCAGCACCTGCGGGTCGGCAAAGCGCGAGAAATGCTCGAGTTCACCAATGGCACGATCGACCACATTGCCTGGACGGTGGGCTATCAGGATCCGGGCGCGTTTCGTGCGATCTTCAAGAAGATTACCGGGTTGGGGCCGAGTGAGTACCGGGGGCGGTTTGGTCTGGCGCGGTAGCCTGGGCACTGGAGTAACCCTGTGGGAGCTGGCTTGCCAGCGATGCGATCAATCAGTTGCAAAACAGGTGACTGATCCACCGCCATCGCTGGCAAGCCAGCTCCCACAGGTTTTTGCACAGGACCACGGATCGTGCAATTTGCCGGAGTTTTGCGCGCCGTCGTGCAGTTTGAAACAGGCCTCATGCCAGCACATTCACGGCAAACTCCCGATTATCGGGCGGTTCGGCGGGATCGTTGTTTGGCCTGATCTCTGCAATTTCCTTTGAGAACCCATCGACTGATAAAAGGGGAACGCATGACCCCGACACCCAGCAACAAAATCGTCGTGGCCCATTCGGTGCGTGCCGAGGCGCCGCAACATGAAGTCGAGACCAACAAGGCTCTGGCGCGTTGGATGGCGCAGATTCTCGGCTGCAAATTCGGCGGCAGTTACGATCCGGCCAAACATCAGGGCCGCGAGCTGTATCTGCTGCCAACGCAAACCATCGTTGGCGCCGCCCACGCTCAAGCGCTGGGCATCAAAGGCCCCGATGACTTGTGGGGCGGTTACGTCGAATACGATTTCATCTGCACCAAAGCCATCAGCCACGGCTTGCGCAGCCATCTGGCGCACGCGCCGCAAGGCTGGTCGCCGCTGTTTTCGGAGCGGGTGCGCAACGTTGTGCTCGACGGTCTCAGCGTATTCGCCCTGGAAGATGCACGGCCCGCCGCCGAACATTTGCTGTACGCCGGGCCGATTCGCTTGAAGCCGGTTCACGCTTGCGCCGGTCGCGGTCAGGAAGTGATCAAAAGCCTCGACGCGTTCGATGAGATCCTCGCGCGGCCCGAGGCGCAAAATCTGTTCAAGGACGGCGTAGTGCTGGAGCAGGACTTGAGCAACGTCGTCACCCACAGCGTCGGCCAGTCGTTCATCGGCGGCAAAGTGTTGAGCTACTGTGGTGATCAATACTTGACCGAGGACGGCCAGGGCGAAGAGGTCTACGGCGGTTCGAATCTGCTGGTGGTGCAAGGGGGCTATGACCAATTGCTCGCGCTGGATCTGCCTGATGATGTGCGTCTGGCCATCGAGCAGGCGCAGGTCTTCGACAGTGCCGCCAACGAAGCCTACCCGCGCTTCTTCGCCTCGCGGCGCAATTACGATATCGCCCAAGGCCTCGACGCCAGCGGCAACCCGCGCAGCGGCGTGCTCGAACAATCCTGGCGCATGGGCGGTGCCAGCAGCGCCGAAGTGGCGGCGCTGCAAAGCTTCGTCAACGATCCACAGATGCGCGCGATTCGCGTGTCGTCGGTGGAAACCTATACCGATCAGGCGCTGCCGGCGGACGCCATCGAGGTCTATCGCGGACCGGCGGAAAACAGCGCATTTCTTCTCAAATATGTGACGGTCCAATCCTATGACGGCTAGAAGCGAAAGCATTCAAATCGACATTGATGACGAACAGATGAGTGGGACCTTTCTCAGTCCCAAATCGAAGGTCCCGGGGGTGTTGTTTGTGCACGGTTGGGGCGGCAGTCAGGAACGTGATCTGGAACGGGCCAAAGGCATCGCCGGCCTGGGTTGCGTATGCCTGACTTTCGACCTGCGCGGGCACACCGGCGGCACCGGAATCCCGCTGACCCGGGTGACCCGTGAAGACAATCTGCGTGATTTGCTGGCGGCCTACGATCGCTTGCTGGCGCACCCGGCCCTCGACACTTCGGCGATCGCCGTGGTCGGCACCAGTTATGGCGGCTATCTGGCCTCGATCCTGACCTCATTGCGCCCGGTGCGCTGGCTGGCGCTGCGCGTGCCGGCGCTTTACCGCGACGAGCAATGGCACACGCCCAAACGCGATCTGGACAAGGCCGACCTGCGCGATTATCGCGGCACGCTGGTGCGCGCCGACAGCAATCGCGCCCTGCATGCCTGCTCGCAATTCACTGGCGACGTGCTGTTGGTGGAATCGGAAACCGACGATTTCGTGCCCCACGCGACGATCATGAGTTACCGCGCCGCCTGTCAGCAGACCCACTCGTTGACCCACCGGATCATCGATGGCGCGGATCACGCGTTGAGTGACCCGGTGTCGCAGCAGGCCTACACCTCGATTCTGGTGGACTGGATTACCGAGATGGTGGTGGGGGAACGGTTGAGCATTATCCAATCCAGATGATCTGTCGCGTGTACCGGCCCCTTCGCGAGCAGGCTCGCTCCCACAGGTTGAGCGCATTTCAAATGTGGGAGCGAGCCTGCTCGCGAAGGGGCCATCAGCAGCAATGCACGGTCAGGACGGTTTCTTCTCGATGCGCAACGCCTTGGCCTTGGCTTCCACCACCAGATACATCACCACCGTAATCAACAGCGGCAGCAGAAAATAAATCGCCCGATACGCCAGCAATCCCGCGACCAGACTGCCGCGTGATGCCTCGTGCTGCAGCAGCGCCACGAACACTGCCTCAAGCACACCCAGCCCCGCCGGAATGTGCGTGATGACCCCGGCAATCGCGCTGATCAACAGCACGCCGAGCACCAGCGGATAATCCAGTTTGCTCGGCAGCAGAGTGAAGATCACCGCCGCCATCAGCGACCAGTTCAGCGCGCCCAAAAGCAATTGCAGCACAGCCATGCGCAGCGACGGCAGGTTGATTTCCACGCCGCGAATCGACCACTCGCGGCGCTTGGAAAACTGACACGCCGCCAGATAGCCGGCGCTGACCAGCAGCAATAACACACCGACCAGTTGCAAGGCCGAACTGCTGAGCTTCCAGCCCGGCGGCATCGTCACCAGACCGCTGCTGAACACTACGCCGGCGATGGTCATGTAGCCGAACCAGTTGGTCGCCAGGCTCAGGCCGAGAATCTTGGCAATGTTGCCTTTGCTTACGCCCAGCCGCGAATACAGGCGATAGCGCATGGCGATGCCGCCGACCCAGGCGCTGAGATTGAGGTTGAAGGCGTAGCTGATGATGCCCACCGGCAGGATCTGCTTCCAGGTCAGGTCCTGACGAATGTAGGTGCGGCCGATCAGGTCGAAACTGGCGTACACCAGAAAACTCAGCAGGGTCAGGCTGGCGGCGATGATCAGCGTGCGCACCTTGAAATCGGCGAGGGTTTCCAGCACCTCGGCCCATTCGATGCGCGTGGCGAACATCGTCAACAGGACGATCAGCGCGAGGAAAAACAGGATGGTCAGCGGACGTTTCCAGCGGCTCCATTTCGACGGCGCCGCCTGTGCCGAATGGCTATCGGAGTGCACTTCGGAATGACTCATGGACGCGCACCTCGGAAAGGCTTCAGACGCGGTTTATGCGCCGGCAGCCAACCGGCCATGGCCGGAAAGTGCCGCAGGAAGTGGAACACCAGAAAGCCCACGGTCATGTGCCAGATGCGCCCACGCGGCAAGAGTTTGGCGTCCATGGCTTTGCAGTGGTTCTGGCTGAGGTCTTCGAGGCGTTCGTACAGGTGCTGATTGAACGCGCGATCGCGGATCAGCACGTTGGCTTCCAGATTCAGCGACAGGCTCAGCGGGTCGAGATTGCTCGAGCCCACGGTGCTCCAGTCATCGTCGACCAGCGCGACCTTGCCGTGCAGCGGGCGCTGGCAGTATTCGTGAATCTGCACGCCGGCACGCAGCAGATAATCGTATGTCATGCGCGCCGCCAGTTTCGCCACGAGCATGTCCGGCTGGCCTTGCAGGATCAGCCGCACCTCGACGCCACGGCGGGCGGCGTTGCGGATTTCGCGCAGCAAACGGTAGCCGGGAAAGAAGTAGGCGTTGGCGATGATCACCCGGCGCTTGGCCTTGCGCAGCACCTGCAGATAGACGTCTTCGATATCGGTGTTGTGTTGATCGTTATCGCGGAACACCAGGCGCACCTGGCCGTCGTGATCGGTGAAGGCCATTTCCTCCAGACGCTGGCGCCGGCGCTGCCACCAGAACCGCGCGCGTCCGGGACGACCGCTTTGCAGCAGGGCGAAGTGATGGATATCGGCGACCACCGGGCCTTGGATCTCAACCGAGTAATCCTGCTTGGCTTCAGGGCCGAAATCGGCCAGGTGATCGCCGGAAAAATTGATCCCGCCAATGAACGCGATCAAGCCGTCGACCACCACGATCTTGCGGTGCAAGCGGCGGAACCAGTTGGTGCGGATGCCCAAGTGCTTTGGCGCCGGATCGAAGATCTGCAAATGCACGCCGGCATCGCTCAAGGCCGACAGATAGCCGGTGCTCAGCTCGCCACAGCCGAAGCCGTCGAGGCTGACCGTGGTGCGCACGCCGCGCTGGGCGGCTTCGATGAGGATTTGCTGCAACTCGGCGCCGACCTTGTCTTCGAAGACGATGAAGGTCTCCAGCAGGATCTCGCTCTTGGCTGCGCGCATCGCTTCGAATACCCGAGGGAAATATTCCTCGCCGTTCTCCAGCAGCTCTACGCGGTTATTGCTGTGCCATTGATACTCGACGTCAACGTGGCCGGGTTCGCGCACCGGCGGGTTTAGCGGAACCGGGTCGACGGCGGATTTTTCCAGTGGCGCACTGTTCATAGTTCAATCTCCACCGATAACGGTGCGTGGTCGGAAAGGTGGGACCAGGGCCGGTTCGTCAATACTTTTGGCCGGCTGGCCTTGAGGTTGCGTACGTAGATGCGGTCGAGTCGTAGCGCTGGCAGCCGCGCGGGAAAGCTGCGCGCCGGCTTGCCGTACTGCTCGGCGAACACTTCGCGCAGGCCACAGGGCTTGAGCTGCGCATCGGCGCGCTGGCGCCAGTCGTTGAAATCGCCAGCGACGATCACTGGGGCATCGGCGGGCAATTCGGCGAGACGTTGCATCAGCAGATCCAGTTGCGCATTGCGGTGGCTCTCGCGCAGGCCCAGATGCACGCAGATCGCGTGCACTTCGGTGCCGTCGCCAGGCAGGCGCAGCACGCAATGCAACAGGCCGCGGTTCTCATGGCCGCTGATCGACACGTCGAGGTTGTCGTGGCGGATGATCTGGAATTTCGACAGCAGCGCATTGCCGTGATCGCCCGCCGGGTACACGGCGTTGCGCCCGTAGGCGAATTGCGGCCAGAGGCTGTCGGCGAGAAATTCGTACTGCGGCATCGTCGGCCAGTTGTCGTAGCGTTTCGGATGCTGCTCGTGAGTACCGTGGACTTCCTGCAGAAACACCACGTCGGCAGCCACACTGCGCACCGCTTCACGCAGCTCCGGCAGAATGAAACGCCGGTTCAGTGCAGTGAAACCCTTATGGGTGTTGACCGTCAGTACGGTGAAAGTGCGCACCGAGGGCGCAACCACGGAGCCTTCGTCGGTAAAACCGACCGGTTCGGGAATGCTCATGACAGAACTCCTTCTGCGGCAACTTGCCCGGGAGTCGTGGCGAGGTCTTTATCGAGGTCGAAGCGCTGCAAGAGGTTGCGTGCGTCGTAGGGCGCGCGGACTTTGATGTCGTTGTCGAAGTAGCAGAACACTTCGCGGGGTTTGCGCGCGCGGGGTTTCAGGCGTGGCGCTATCAGGTGGGCGTCCTCTGGCTGTTTACCGTGATGCCAGGCGTCGATGCGCTCGGCCCAGCGCTTGAGCGCTTGTTCGGAATAACCGCTGGCGTAGAGCTCTTCGGCGCCATGCAAACGCAGGTAGACAAAGTCGCTGGTGAGGTCTTCGCGGTACGGCCATTTGCCGGCGGTGTCGGCGACCACCAGAGCCACGTTATGGCGCTTGAGCAGGCGTACGAACTCCGGGTCGATGAAACTTTCATGGCGGATTTCCACGGCATGGCGCAGTGGCTTCTTGCGCCAGGCTTTGACGCTGGCGTGGCCGGGCAGATGCGAATCGTGCTGGCGGGCGAGGGCGGCTGCGGCTTGGGTGTCGTGGGGCAGCTGCGCGAGAAACTGGTCGAAACGCTCGGCGTCGAATTTGAAGTTTGGCGGAAACTGCCAGAGGATCGGCCCGAGTTTTTCCTTCAGCTCCAGCACGCCCGAGGCAAAGAAATTCGCCAGCGGTTTTTCGATTTCGCGCAAACGGCGCACGTGGGTGATGAAGCGCGGTGCCTTGACGCTGAACACGAAGTCATCAGGGGTTTCGGCGTACCACTGGGCGTAACGTTCGGGGCGTTGCAGGGCGTAGAACGATCCATTGATTTCGATGCTGTTGACCGCGCGGGAGGCGAACTGCAATTCGCGCTTCTGCGCCAGTCCCTTCGGGTAGAAATCCCCGCGCCACGGGGCGTAGCGCCAGCCTGAAATACCGATGTGAATCGTCGCCATCCCATCCTCCCGTAGAAAGTCCTCGTGTTGCCGATGTTCTGTGATGACTGCGGCGGGTGCGGGAAAGTTTCGGTGGTGTTACGGACGGTCGCGATTGGGAATTGCTTGCGATTCATTGTGGGAGCGAGCTTGCTCGCGAATACGGACTGTCAGTAGACGATCCATCGACTGACCCAACGTTTTCGCGAGCAGGCTCGCTCCCACAGGGCATGTGTGTGGCGCTGGTCGCTGAACTTGCCGCGCAATTACCGATCAGTTCCTTACCAGGGTCAGCCACGGGAGATCGGAGCTTTGCGCAATTTCAGGATCGCCATTCTGCTGGGAGCGCTGCTGTGCTTCGGCGTCAACGCATCGCAAGCCGCCGCGCTACCGGGCGTTCCGGCTGCCGCCGATACGGCGGAAAAACCTGCCGAACCGGAACCGCTGGTGCAGGGTGGTTTGCTCGGGGCGATCAGTACGAGCATCGACGATGTGCAGGAAAAACTCGATCTCAACGAACACCTGGTCGATGCCTGGCGGCTGCGCGCCGACCGTGCGGCGGATGAGGTCGACAGGCTGGTCAAGCAACCGTCAAACCGCTCGGGCTGGAGCGTGGCCGGGGATTTCCTCACGTTGTCGGGAGTCTGGCTGGGCAGTTTCGCCCTGCTCACCGTGCTCGGCAGTCTGTTGGCCAAGCGTCTGCGTGAGGGCCGCTGGTTGCGCACCCGCCAGCGCAGTCAGGATCTGCTCGGCTACGTGCTGCCTTACACCGTGCCGGCGCTGATCTGCCTGCCGCTGACACTGTATGTCAGCCATTTTCTGCAAGCTTCGGTGGGCCGCGCGCTGGCGCTGTGTCTGGCCTATGCCACCAGCAGCGGCATTTTTTCCACGTCGATGTTGTTGTGCGTGGTGGTGATGTTCAACGTCGGCCACAAGCGCGCCGCCGCGCGAATCATCCGTGAATACTGCCCGCGCCCGCTGTTCCTGATCGGCTTTCTCGCCGCCCTCAGCGATGCCCTGACCAGCCCGCAGATCGCCCGACAATTGGGCGGCAATATCACCAGCAGCATCGCCGTGTTCACCGGGCTGATCGCCTCGGTCATCTTCGGTTTGCTGGTGATTCGCCTGCGCCGGCCCGTGGCGCATCTGATCCGCAATCGCCCGCTCGCTCAGCGTTTGAAACAACCGTCGCTGCAGGAGTCGCTGCGGATATTTTCCGGGCTGTGGTACTGGCCGATCGTGCTGATGGTGCTGGTCTCGGCAGTCAGCCTGATCGGCATCGGCGAGGACAATCAGAAAGCCCTGCGCTGCGCCTTGTTCACTACCGTGCTGCTGATCGCCACGGTGTTTCTCAGCACGGTGTTGCAGCACCTGTTCAAATCACGCAAGGCCGAGGCGATCCAGCGCAGCAGTGCCTACAAGGAACGTTTTCTCAGTCTGTTGCATGCGTTGCTGCGCATCGTCATGGCGATTGTGTTCATCGATATTCTCGGGCGGATTTGGGGCGTGTCGCTGCTCGATTTCGCCCAGAGCAGCACGGTCGGCCGGGCGATCAGCAATGCCTTGAGCAGCATCGGTCTGATCTTCCTGGTGACGTGGCTGCTGTGGGTGGTGCTCGACACGGCGATTCAGGAAGCGCTGAAACCACCGCTGAGCAAACGCGCGGCACGTCAACCGAGCACGCGGGTGAAAACCATCCTGCCGCTGCTGCGCAATGCGATCAAAATCATCCTCGTGGTGATCTGCGCGATTACCACCATGGCCAACCTCGGCATCAATGTCGCGCCGCTACTGGCCGGTGCGGGCGTGGTCGGTCTGGCGATCGGTTTCGGTTCGCAGCAATTGGTGCAGGACGTCATCACCGGGTTGTTCATCATCATCGAAGACACCCTGTCGATCGGCGACTGGGTGGTGCTCGATTCCGGCCACGCTGGCACGGTGGAAGGCCTGACCATTCGCACCTTGCGCCTGCGCGACGGCAAGGGTTTTGTGCATTCAGTGCCGTTCGGCCAGATCAAGGCTGTGACCAACCAATCACGCCAGTTCGCCTTCGCATTTTTCTCGGTGCAGTTCACTTACGACACCGACGTCGACAAGGCCATCGAGCTGATCCGCGAGGCCGGCGATTCGATCCGCGAAGACCCGTTCCTCAAGTACAACCTGCAAGGGCCGCTGGATGTGTTTGGCGTGGACAAGATGGACTTGAACGGAGTGGTGTTGACGGCGCAATTCCGCACAGTGTCCGGTGGCCAATATGCGGTGAGCCGCGCGTTCAACCAGCGCTTGAAGAAGCTTGTGGATAACACACCGAATGTGCATTTTGCGCAGACTTATCCACAGCAGGTTCTGTTGCCGAAGCGGCAGGAGGAGGGGGCGGTGGTTGCGGGTGAGGTGCCGCAGGAGTCGCGGACCTGAAGCATAATTTTGGGGTGGAGGGCCGGCCATTCGCGAGCAGGCTCGCTCCCACAGGGGAAACGGGATTGGACTGTGGGAGCGAGCCTGCTCGCGAAGACGCCGGTGCGAACACTCTCAATGCCGGATCAGCTTGGCATGCAGTTGTCCCATGGCTATCGGATCCAGCTCTACCCAAACCTGCTGCTTGCCGGCAATCACCGCCGCCACCGCCACCCCATCGCGATACACCAGCCGATTGCTCACCAGCGCCGGCACTTTCACCCCGGGCAACAACGTCCCGGCCAGATTCAGCGGATCAACCCCACACACCGCCACCAGGCTGCCGTCCTGCGGGCGTCGGCGTACTTCGCGCAGCAAGGGAATGGCTTCGGGCAAGGCAAACTGCTCGCCAGCCAGACCACTGACAAACCGCCCGCCACGAATCTCGCCCCGCGCTTCCAGACGATGAAAGGTGCGCAGCAATTCCCGCCAGCTCGGCAACCAGTCCGCTTCGCGTTCCAGCAGACGCCAGAACACCACGCCGTAGCGGCGCAGCAGGGTCATGGCGACATGTTCGAGCGTCTCGGCGGCATCGGCTGACGAACCCCGGCGCAGCAATGCCCAGCGCCCGGCATCGTCCATGCCGCCGATAAACGCGCCGCGCCCGCGTCGGCTGCTGCGCTGCTGGCGCTTGCTTGCGGGAGTGATCAGCGCGCGCAGACCGGCGAAGCTGTCGGCGTTCACCAAACCTGCGGCGACCAGTTCCTGCAAGGCGATTTCCAGTTCGCTGCGCAGCAGGCGCGCTTCATGAATCAGCTCATCGAAAAACAGCGCGCCGTGCTGGCTCAGCGCCTCGAAGACTTTCTGTGTTTTCGGCGATAACTCACTCACCGGCGTCTGTTCCGCCAATGCACTCCACAAACCCACTTGGCTACGCGGCAGCAGCACAATCGGTGTACTGCGCAATGCCGAGCCGCTGACCTTCTGCCGCGCATTGATGCGCGTCCACACCAGTTTGCCGTTGCGGCACAGTTCATCCAGCCAGCTCGGCGAATAGTCCTTGAGGCGTGCCGGCAGGATGTCGCTGTCCCACGCCGAAGCTGCCGCCGGGTAGCCTTCGAACTGGCCGACAATCGCCGGCAGCACCGCACTGCCCTGACCTTGGGTGGCCGGCGTCAGATGCTGCCAGTCGAACAGGAAACGCATGAAATCCTGCAATGCCACCGGTTCGATTTCCCGGCGCAGGCGCTTGACCGTGTAGCGATGGATGCGCGCCAGCAGATGGCGTTCGCACCATTCTTCAATCGCGCTGTTCGGCGTGAACTGGCCGCGCAAGACGTAGCCTTCACGCTCCAGTTGCGCGAGGGCCTGATTGACTTGCGCAACTGGCAGGGCGAGCGGCTCGGCAATGGCGGGCAACGGGATTGGCCCAAAGGCGCCGAGGCGGGCGCGGATCACTTCGACCAGCGCCTCATCGAATGCCCACGTATCGTCGAATCCGGGCAGCGCGACTGCTGCGCTTGCCAACGTCGCCTGTGGATAAAGTGCTTGTAGGCAACTCAAGCGTTCGCGGGCCAGCCATAACTGATGCTCGGCGTCGATCTGCAACAGGCAGGCGCGGCCGCTGGCCATCAGCGTTTGCAGCCAGTCCGGCCAACCCGCGTTGGCGCGCGCTTCGGTGTCGCTTATGCAGGCGAGGCTCATCAGCGCTTCGTGCATTTCATCCATGGAATTGGGCGACGGCCAGGCTTCTTCGCGTACTGCGGTGATCGCATCGGCATCGAGTGCGCCGAGATCATCGGTCGACTGCGGATCGCTCCAGCGTCGATTGATCACCGCTTGCGTGCGGCGTTCCTCCAGCGGCGCGTCGTCGAGAAACGTGTACGGTCGGGCGCTGAGGATTTCTGCCGCCAGCGGCGACGGCGCAGGTAAATCCCGGGCGATCAGGCGCACCTCGCCACGCTCCATGCGCCGCAGCAGGGTCAGCCAGCCTTCGCTGTCCATCGCTTCGTGCAGGCAATCGTCGAGGGTCTGTTCCACCAACGGATGTTCGGGGACTTCACGCTCGCCGGCGAGGTTTTCCAGGCAGGCGATCTGGTCGGGGAAGACGCTGGCGATCAGGTCTTCGCTTTTCATCCGTTGCAGTTGCGGAGCGACTTTGCGCCCGCCGGTAAAACGCGGCAACGCCAGCGCCACTCCGGCATTCCAGCGCCAGCGCACGCCGAACAGTGGCGCATCAAGCACGGCTTGAATGAGCGTGTGTTCGGCGCTGTTGCTGTGCAGGTAACGCCAGACTTCGTCGAGCTCGAAGCTGTGACTGGTGGACAGCGACAGCACGATCGCGTCTTCGCTGGCGGCGGCCTGCAACTCGAAGTTGAAGGTGCGGCAGAAACGCTTGCGCAGGGCCAAGCCCCAGGCGCGGTTGATGCGGCTGCCGAACGGCGTGTGAATGATCAGTTGGGTGCCGCCGGACTCGTCGAAAAACCGCTCCATCAACAGCGTGTCCTGCGAGGGCAGGGCTCCAAGGGTTTGCCGTGCGCGCGCCAGATATTCGACCAATTGCTCGGCGCTGGCGAGGTTGAGGCCGAGTGTGGTGGTCAGCCAGTCGAGCGCCGGTTGCAGATTCCCGGGGCTGGCGCTGAGCAATTCGTCCAACTGCGCTTGCAGGCGCGCGACGGCCGCCGACAGTTCATCACTGCGCCCCGGCGCTTCGCCGAGCCAGAACGGAATGGTCGGCGGCATGCCCTGCGCATCCTCGACCCGCACTTTGCCGCTTTCTACCCGCAGGATGCGATACGAGGTATTGCCAAGCTGGAACACGTCGCCGGCGATACTTTCCACGGCGAAATCTTCGTTGACGCTGCCGATGTTCAAGCCCTGGGGTTCTAGCAATACGCTGTAGTCGGCGTTGTCCGGGATGGTGCCGCCACTGGTCACGGCGGTCAGTTGCGCGCCACGCCGGCCACGCAAGGTGCGACTGACGGCATCGCGGTGCAGGTAGGCGCTGCGGATGCCTTGGCGGCCGTTGTAACCCTCGGCGAGCATGCTCAGCAGGGCCTGATAGTGTTTTTCATCGAGGTCGCGATACGGCCAGGCTCGGCGGAACATCGCCAGCAACGCGTCCTCCGACCATTCCTGGCAACTGACCTCGGCAATGATCTGCTGCGCCAGCACGTCCAGCGGCTTTTCCGGAATGTGCAGCGTATCGAGCTCGCCCCGGCGCACGCAGTCGAGCAGGGCGGCGCACTCGATCAGGTCATCGCGGGTGGTGGCGAACAAACGACCCTTGGGCGTGCCGCCGACCTGATGTCCGGAACGGCCAACTCTTTGCAGAAACGCAGCAATCGAGCGCGGTGAACTCATCTGGCAGACCAGGTCGACTTCGCCGATATCGATGCCCAACTCCAGTGATGCCGTGGCGATCAGCACCTGCAACTCGCCGCGCTTGAGCCGTTGTTCGGCGTCGAGGCGAAACTCCTTGGCCAGGCTGCCATGGTGCGCCGCCACGGCCTGCTTGCCGAGGCGTTCGCTCAAATGCCGGCTGAGGCGCTCGGCAAGGCGTCGGGTGTTGACGAAAATCAGTGTGGTGCGGTGCTCGCGGGCGAGTTCGGCGAGGCGCTCGTACACCAGTTCCCAGACATCGTTGGCCATCACCGCCGACAGCGGCACCGGCGGCACTTCGATACCCAGGTCTCGTGGGCGGGCGTGGCCTATGTCGACGATTTCGCAGGGGCGGGCATGACCGACCAGAAACCGCGCCACGGCTTCTACCGGCTTCTGCGTGGCGGACAGGCCGATGCGGGTCAGCGGTTCGGCGCAGAGTGCTTGCAAACGCTCGAGGCTCAAGGACAGATGACTGCCGCGCTTGCCGGCGGCCATGGCGTGGATTTCGTCAATGATCACCGTGCGCGTGGTGCCGAGCATCCTGCGCCCGGATTCTGAGCCGAGCAGCACGTACAGCGATTCCGGCGTGGTGACCAGAATGTGCGGCGCGCTCTTGCGCATGGCGGCGCGGTCTTTCTGCGGCGTGTCGCCGGTTCGTACGGCGGTAGTGATGGTCAGCTGCGGCAGGCCCATTTCGCGCAAATGCGCTGTAATGCCAGCCAGCGGATTCTGCAGATTGATCTGAATGTCGTTGGACAGTGCCTTCAACGGCGAGACATAGACCACCAGGGTTTCGGCGGGCAGACCGTCAGGATGCTCCAGACCTCGGTGCACCAGCTCATCGAGCACGGCGAGGAACGCGGTCAGGGTTTTCCCAGAGCCGGTGGGCGCGGCGATCAGCGTCGAACGGCGCTGGCGGATCAACGGCCACGCACGGGCCTGAGCGGCGGTGACCGCCGGGAAAGTCTTGTTGAACCAGGCGCTGACGGCGGGGTGAAAGCCGGCCAGCGCACTGGTGGCGGGGAGGGGCAGATTCATGAC